>JAQTXO010000061.1 GCA_028688765.1 Acidiphilium sp.
GGGGCGATGGCCGCGATGCGGGCGACCGAGTCCGGCGTGGCGCGGTCGCTGTAGAGCGTGGCCGGGCCGATCGGCGTGGCCTGATCATCCGTGACGATGAGGGTGCCGGAGGTGCCGTCGATCGCGATGGCGCGGATCGCCGGCATGTAGACGTGGGCCCGGAGCGCATCGAGCGCCGCGACGACGCCCTGCCAGATCGCTGCGGGATCGCGGCGATGCTCCCGCGCGATCCGGGCCGTGCCCTGACCGTGAATGGTGTCGCCCCCATCGATCGCGATGGCGCGAATGCCGGAGGTGCCGAGGTCGATGCCGAGGGTGAGGAGGGCGGGCATCAGCGGACGGCGGAACAGGTAAAGGGAGGGTAGGGCTTCTTTTTTGAAAAAAAGAAGCAAAAAACTTTTTTGAGTTGGGGCACAGCCGGTTTCGAGGGCGCGGGCCAGATTAAAGAGAGTTTTGTTGTTTCTTTTTTTGCAAAAAAAGAAGTGCTTTGCTTGCCTTCCCTGTTCAACATGGATGCAGCGCCGATTGTCCCGCAACGAAGCGCCGGATGTCCGTTTCGAACGATATATCGGCGATGGTCGAGCAGGGGTGAATCCTTCGATAGTGGGTCGTTATCGTAGCAACCGAGGGCGGGACCGCCAAGATGGCCCGATTGCAGGGCGCCGTCAGGGGCGTCCTTTTCGTGTCGGCCGGAAAAACGAAAGGCCAGGAGGCGGCACCTCCTGGCCTGTGCTGAAAACCCGTGGCGGGGTCAGCGCCCGGTCATGATCCGTTCGAACAATTGCTTCACGGTGGGGATGAAGCCGTTGGAGTAGAACGGGTCGGTCGCGAAGCGGTAGCCGTTATGGCCGCTGAACATCAGGTTATGATCGACCGAGGCGGGGTTTTCGCCGTCATGCGCGATGTCCTGCAGGGTTTTCTGGATGCAGAAGCTGCGCGGGTCGGCTTTCTTGCCGGTCGAGAAATCGGGCTCTTCCTGCGACCAGTTGGAGAAGCGGCAATGCGACAGGCAGCCCATGCAGTTGACCTGATCGAGACGGATGGCCTCGGAGGCTTCGGGGGTTTCGAAGATCAGGGTGGAATCCGGGGTGCGCAGGGCTTCGGTGAAGCCTTCGCGTTCCCAGCCGCGCACGCGCGCCAGATCGGGCGCGGTGAGCCATACCGGGCGTTTGCGCGGGCCGACGCCGTATTCGGCGGTGTGGGCGCCGACCGGTTCGGTGGTGTAGGCAACCTGTCGCTCGGAGCGGGCGCGCAGACCCTGGATGAACTCGTTGTTCACCGCGCTGGAATAAAAGCCGGTGGGCGAGAAACGGTTGAGGAAAATGTCACCTTTTTTCAAGGTCAGGAGTTTTTGTTTCCAGACCTCGCTGATCGGGCTTTCGCGGGTCAGCAGCGGGCGGGTGCCGAACTGGAAGGCGATCGGGCCGACATCGGGGTTGTCGAGCCAGTCCTCCCATTCCTCCAGCCACCAGACGCCGCCGGCCATGATGATCGGCGTGGCATCGAGCCCGAATTCGCGCATCTGCTTGCGCAGCGCGATGACGCGGGGCAGCGGGTTTTCCGGGCGGGTGGGATCTTCGGAGTTGGACAAGCCGTTATGGCCGCCGGCGAGCCAGGGATCTTCATAGACCACGCCGCCCATCAGGTCGGCGGCCTTGTGGTAGGCGCGGCGCCAGAGGGCGTTGAAGGCGCGGGCGGAGGAGACGATCGGGTAGTAATGGACGTTGAAGCGCGCGGCGATTTCGGAGAGCTTGTAGGGCATGCCGGCACCACAGGTGATGCCGTTGATCAGCCCCTTGGCCCCTTCGAGAATGCCATTGATGACCCGTTCGGCCCCGCCCATTTCCCAGAGGATATTGGCGTGGATCCGGCCCTGGCCGCCGGATTCCTCGTGGGCGCGCTGCGCCTGGGCGATGCCGCCGTCGATCGCGTAGGCGACGAGTTCCTCATGGCGGGCGCGGCGGGTGCTGCCGTGATAGAGCTGCGGAATGGCCCGGCCGTTCTCATCATACGCATCGGCGTTGACCGCGCTGAACGTGCCGACGCCGCCGGATGCCGCCCATTGACCGGCGGACAGCCCGTTGGAGATCGCGACGCCCTTGCCGCCCTCGACCAGCGGCAGGACATCGATTCCGCCCATACGGATCGGGTTGATCGTTTTCATGCTCGGGGCAACCTGTTCATCGCGCTGCGAAATATCCTGAGGTTTCAGACGGTTTGTAGCGGTACGCACGGAAAGTGGCCGATGCGGCACCACGCGGCCCCGTGGCCCGTGATACCGGATGCAGCCCGCGATACTCACGATCGGGGTTGCCGCATCTGATCAGATATGGGGTGCCGCGACATTGCATCACCTGCGTCCCTCTCACATCCTTTACGGCGTTTTAGCACGATCTGGAGGCGTCAAACAGCGCCGATCGCAGGGTCGATAGGGGATTTCGTCACGATTTGTCCATACCGGGCGCCGCGCGATACCGCTGCCAGCCTGCGCGCCGCAGGTCGCAGGCGGGACAGGCGCCGCAGCCATAGCCCCAGTCATGCAGGGCCGTGCGGGTGCCCTTGTAGCAACTATGGCTGCCGACCCGGATGATCTCGACCAGAGTGGAGCCGCCGAGGGTTTCGGCCAGATGCCAGGTGGCGGCCTTGTCGCGATACATCAGCGGGGTGTCGATGGTAATCGGCCGGTCGAGCCCGAGGCCGAGCGCGGTCTGCATCGCGCCCATGGTATCGGACCGGCAGTCCGGGTAGCCGGAATAATCGGTCTCGCACATGCCGCCGACCAGCACACCGAGGCCGCGCCGGTAGGCCAGCGCGGCGGCGTAGGTGAGAAACAGCAGGTTGCGGCCGGGAACGAACGTGTTCGGCAACCCGGCCTCGGTGGTGGCGATCTCGATATCCGCCGTCATCGCCGTGGCACCCAGCGCGGCAAGGGCGGGTTCGATATCGAGCATATGGTCGGGACCGAGCTCGCAGTTCCAGGATTTGAGTCCTGAAATGCCGTCCCGAAGCGGCATGCGGCATTCGAGTTCGACGGCGTGGCGCTGGCCGTAGAAGAATCCGATGGTCTCGACCCGGTCGTAGCGGTCGAGCGCGTAGGCGAGGCAGGTGGCGCTGTCCTGCCCGCCGGAGAACAATACCAGGGCGGCCTGATGGGTCATCGTCTCCCATCTGCCGTGCCTGCCCGCCGAGGGCAAGCCTCGGCGGGGGAGCGCGGGCTCAGACCTTGATGTGTTCGGCTGCGAATTGCGCGAGCACGAGGCCAATCGCGGGGATGCGGCCGGAATTGGCGATGAACATGTCGCGGTAGCGCATTTTGAGCTGGTACGGCACGCGACCGATTTCGAGCACCTCGTCCTTGCCGCCGAACCAGACGTTCGAGCGGATATAGAAGGCTTTGCCCGCGCCCATATCGCCGATGCACATGACCACCGGTTCCAGTTTCTGGTCGGCTTTTTCGGCGCTCAGATGGCCGAGATCCTTCGCGATCTGCATCGCGACGATTTCGGCTTCCTGATGCCCGATCGCGCCGAGTTTCGGCACCGTGACCGCCGCGCAGTCGCCGGCGGCGAAGACGTTGGGGTATTTCGGGTTGCGCATCAGCAGGTCGGTGATGATGAAGCCCTGATCGTCGGAAATCGGCAGGCCCTTGAGGAAATCATGGGCGACCCAGTCGGGTAGGAGGATTTTCAGTTCGGCATCGATGGTTTCGCCATTGGCGAACTCGATGGTGGTGGCGGTGAGTTTTTTGATGTCCTGAACGTTGTTCTTGTATTTCATGCCCATGCCGCCGGCGAGGCCGAGGAATTTTTTCACAATCTCCAGGCCGGCATCCTCGGCGATGGTCTCGCCGGGGGTGAAGATGGTGATCTGCTCGGGGCCACCGGTTTTCTGTTCGCCCATCCACGTCGCCATCGACATCGCAAGTTCGAGTGGCGGGCCTTCGCAGGCGGCGAGGGCGTTGGGGATCGAGCCGCCCGGATAGGGGGCGAGGCCGGCCGCGCCGTTGCCCTGATGGAATCGCGCCGACCCGATCGCGACCGGGCCGCCCTTGTAGCCGCCGTCATAAAGGTATTTGCGGAGTTTTTCACCGTGATAGAGGTCGCTGACGGTGTGGCCGTATTCGGCGAAACCCTCGATCCGGTCGAACGAGAGGCGGTTGCCCAGCGCGATGACCAGATAATCGTAGGTCAACGTTTCGCTCTCTTCGCCGGAGCGCTCATTGGGCACGAAGGTGACCGATTTCGCATCGACGTCGATCGCGCCGATCTCGGCCTGAATGAACGTGACGTCGGATTTCTTCAGGATCGGGCGGATCGGGACGATCTGGTGGTCCGCCGGGTTACGGTTGGCGAACACGTCGGCGGGAATGTTCGGGATGAACAACAGATAGTCGCGCCGGTCGATCAGGGTGATCCGGACCGTATCGCCGCAGAGGCGTCGAACATCCTGCGCCGCGGCGAGTCCAGCGAAATTGCCGCCGAGGACGAGGATATGCGGCTGGCCCTGGTGCATGTCGTGATCCGGCATGGGTGGTCTCCTATTTGATACGGCCCTCAATTGGGCGGTGCGAGCGGGCAGATCAATTCGATTCACGACGATGATATAATGATTAGCTTAAATGTCGCTTTTGTAATCATGATGTCGTGATCCGGCCCGGACCGCGCCCCCTTGATCGATCGGGCAGGCGGTGCGATTCGGGGCTATGGAGTGGGGTATGGATCTGAGTTTCAGCGAAGCCGAGATCGCCCGCTATTCGCGCCATATATTGTTGCGCGAAGTGGGCGGGACCGGGCAGGCGAAGTTGCGCGCGGCTTCGGCGCTGATCGTGGGGGCGGGCGGGCTCGGCAGCCCGGCGGCGCTGTATCTCGCGGCGGCGGGGATCGGGCGGATTTCGATCATCGATCACGATACGCTGGAGCTTTCCAACCTGCAGCGCCAGATCGCGCATTCGATGGCCTCGATCGGCCAGGGCAAGGCGGCAAGCGCGGCGGGGGCGATGCGCGGGATCAATCCCGAGATCGAGGTCACACCGATCGCCGGGCGGATCGGGGCGGATAACGTGGCGGATCTGGTGGGCGGGCATGACATCGTGCTCGACGGCACCGATAATTTCGCAACCCGGTTTCTGGTGGCGGACGCCTGCGTGCGGGCGCGGGTGACGCTGGTTTCCGCGGCGGTGCTGCGGTTCGAGGGTCAGATTTCGACGTTCAAGCCGCATGCGGGGGCGGACTGCCCGTGCTACCGGTGCCTCTATCCCGAGCCGCCGCCCGAGGGGATGGTGCCGAGCTGTTCGGAGGCCGGGGTGCTCGGGCCGGTGACCGGGGTGATGGGCTGCCTGCAGGCGAGCGAGGCGATCAAGGAAATCCTCGGCATCGGCGTGTCGCTCGCCGGGCGGCTGTTGTTGTGGGATGCGCTGGATATGCGGTTCCGAATGATCGGGGTACCGCGCGAGCCCGGCTGCGCGGTTTGCGGCGGGCAGGCAACGCCATGAAATGGCAGCGCGCCGCCGGGCTGATGCTGCTCGCCTTAATGCTGGGCGGGTGGCACGCGGTCAATCCCGGCACCGGGCCGGGACCGGGCAAGGGCAGTGCCACCGGCTGGCCGGTGCCGCGCTTTGCCAGCCTGCGCTCGAACGAGATCTATATGCGGGCGGGGCCGGGGTTTCAGTATCCGATCATCTGGGTCTACCACCGGTTTGATCTGCCGGTGGAAATCACCGGCGAATTCAACGTGTGGCGCCATGTTCTGGCGCCGGATGGCGGGGTGGGCTGGGTGCACGAGGCGTTGCTGCACGCGGTGCGCAGCTTCATCGTGATCGGCGGGCGGCACACAATGCGCGCCGCCCCGCGCGCGGATGCCGCACCGGTCGCCTATCTCGACAAAGGGGTGATCGGGCTGATCACGTCATGCCGGCAGGATGCAAGCTGGTGCGCGGTGGAGGCCGGCCACCGGCATGGCTGGCTGCGCCGGGCGGATTTCTGGGGCAGCTTCCCCGGTGAGGCGATCAAATAGGCGCGCCGAAATAAACGGAGTTTTCCACAGATATCTCGACTCCGGGCCACAACAATATATTGAGTGCCGCAGGCAAATGCCCTACTCTATATTGTATCAACCATGAGGACATGGCCATGGAATGGACAGACGACGCTATCATCCGGCTCCGCAATCTATGGGATGAGGGCCTGTCCACCGCCGAGATCGGGCGGCGGCTGAGCATCTCGAAGAATTCGGTGGTCGGCAAGGCCCACCGGCTGGAATTGCCGGCACGACCCTCGCCGATCCGGCGCGATCCGGCGGCGGCGGCGGTGCGGGAACCAGCGCCGCGCCGGGTTTCCGGCCCCACCCTGCCGTCTCTCGCCGCTCCGGCGGAACCGGAAGCGCCGCGCGTGGTCGCCCGGCCGATGCCGCCGGTTTCAGCCGAGGCGCCATCGGATCGGGCACCAGCGCCGCGCCCCTCGACCCCGGCGATGCGCCCGGTTCTCGCCGCTGTGGGCGGAAACACTCGCGGGCCGCAACCCGTGCGGCTCGCGCCGCGCACACCTTCGTGCTGCTGGCCGATCGGCGAGCCGGGCACCCCGAATTTCCGCTTCTGCGGCGATCCGGCCCTGGCCAACAAACCCTATTGCGGCCCCCATGCCGAAATCGCCTATGTGCGGGTTCGCGACCGGCGTGAGGATGTCGCCTGATCGGCCCTGCCTGCGCCATAAGCCCTCGTTGCCTGTTGCGCGGGGGCTACAACCCAGGCTCGTGATCCGCAGGTACGCCTGATCGGGCCATTGCTACTTGCATGCCGGCGGTGCATCCCCCACAACATGGCGGCGTCCACGAATTTGTGAGGCGAGGAAGCCTGCTGCGGGGGTGCCGTGGCCCGGCGCCGGTGACCGACAGGAGATGCGTGCGTCCATGAGCGATACTTTCAAGACAGGTCGGGCCGACCCGCTCGCCGCGAGCAGCCTCGATGCCGATGCGGTACGCGCGGCGTATCGCCGCTGGGCCGGCGTTTACGACAATGTGTTCGGCGCGATTTCCGGACCGGCGCGCCGGGCGGCGGTGGCGGCGGTCAATCGCGCGCCGGGGCTCAATGTGCTGGAGGTCGGCGTCGGCACCGGTCTTGCTCTGCCGCTCTACCGCAGCGAGAAGCGGATTACCGGGATCGATCTCTCGGCCGAAATGCTCGACCGCGCCCGTATCCGGGTGCGCGAGCAAAGTCTTTCCAATGTCGATCACCTGCTCGAACTCGACGCCGAGGATACCGGGTTCGAGGCCGACCGGTTCGATATCGCGGTGGCGATGTTCGTGGCCTCGGTGGTGCCGCATCCGCGCAAACTGGCCGATGAACTGCGTCGCGTCGTGCGTCCGGGCGGCACCATCCTGTTCGTCAATCATTTCGCTGCCGATGGCGGGCCGGTCTGGTGGGTCGAGCGGGCGATGGCGCCGGCCTCGCGCGCGCTGGGCTGGCACCCCGATTTCACGATCGACCGGCTGATCGCGCCGGACGACGCGACGGCGCTGGTGACGACGAAAATGCGGCCATTCGGTCTGTTTCGTCTGGTTTCGATGGTCAATCCAGCCTGAATCCCGCCTGAATCGTGAGATCGATCACCTTTTTCGGTCGGACCTTGATCCACACGGAACAGTGAGATATCACCGACATTGAATACGGGTGAAGTTCACGTAATCGCTTCGTCCGTTTCAGGAAACCGACCCAATAAGATGACCCATTTGGCTGCGGCCCCGTAGCCTGAAGCAACGGAACTGGCGGGATTGATGAAGCGTTCTAACCGATATCTGCTCCTGGCGCTCGGCACCGCACTTACTGGTGCCGTGCTCGTTCATCCGGCTCTCGCCGCGACATTTCCCAAGAACAGCGCAGGATTTCCGATCCATGCGCCGAAGCCCTGGGAATGGTGGTTCCAGCCAGCGGCCAGCCCGATCCAGAAAAGCATCGACTGGATGATGCAGTTCGTGCTGTGGATCATGTTCGGCGTCGTGCTGCTGGTCGCCGGGTTGCTCGGCTATATTATGGTGCGGTTCAACGCCAAGCGAAACCCGGTTCCTTCGACCACGACACACAATACCTTGATCGAAGTGCTGTGGACCGTGGTGCCCGCTTTGTTGCTGGTGGTGATCTTCGTTCCCTCGCTCAACCTGATCTATCAGCAGTCCGATTACAAAAACCCCTACATGACGGTGCGGGTGACCGGACATCAATGGTATTGGGAATACAAGTATATGCAGGCGAAATCGGTCGATTTCACCTCCTATGCAATTCCGCCGAACCAGCTCAAGCCGGGTGAGATCAAGCAATTGTCGGTCGATCATCCGCTCGTCGTGCCGGCGAACAAGAAGATCGTGTTCCAGATCACGAGCGGGGATGTGCTGCACTCCTTTTTCATTCCCTCGCTCGGCGTGCAGCGTTACGCGATTCCCGGCCAGTACTGGCATCAATGGACCAAGATCGACGCGCCGGGGATTTATTACGGCGAGTGCAACCAGATCTGCGGCATGAACCATGACGACATGCCGATCGAGATCGTGGCCCTGCCAATGGCGCAGTTCCAGTCATGGCTGGCGGAAGCCAAAAAAGACGCGGCGCAGGGCGACGTGCCGCCGATCCACAAATACGAGGTCATGGCCGAAGCCGCCGCTGCCAAGGATGCCAGCGCGGATCGCCCGGGCATCGCCCTCGCCAGCGCAGGAAACTAAACGAAACGTTCATTCTTTCCAGGTAAACCACTGGGGTTCATGCCAATGTCAGCGACCGCCATTCATCACGACCATGCCGACCACAGCCATCAGCCCGGCTTCGTCCGCCGCTGGCTCATGAGCACGAACCACAAGGATATCGGAACGCTTTACATGACCTGGGCGATCATCGCCGGAATCGAGGGCGGCGTGCTCTCGATGATCATGCGGGCGCAGTTGGCCGAGCCGAACAATTCCTTGGTGACCAACGGGCAGGCCTGGAACGCGATCGTGACCGCACATGGGCTGCTCATGATCTTTTTCCTGGTGATGCCGGCGCTGATCGGCGGATTCGGCAACTGGATGGTGCCGATGATGATCGGCGCACCCGACATGGCCTTCCCGCGACTCAACAACATGAGCTTCTGGTTCCTGTTCATGGGGTTCATTTTCGTCAATCTCGGCCTGCTGGTCGGCGCGGGGTCCGGCGTCGGCTGGACGCTGTATCCGCCGCTGTCTGACATTACCTATTCACCGGGACCGGCGGTCGATTTCACCCTGTTCTCGCTGCATCTTGCCGGTATCTCCTCGCTGCTCGGCGCGATCAATTTCATCGCGACCATTCTGAATATGCGCGCACCCGGCATGACCATGCACAAGATGCCGCTGTTCGTCTGGTCGATTCTGGTGACCGCCTTTTTGCTGCTGCTTGCCATTCCGGTGCTGGCGGGTGCGATTACCATGCTGATCATGGACCGTAATTTCGGCACCTCGTTCTTTGAACCGGCGGGCGGCGGTGACCCGGTGCTGTTCCAGCATCTGTTCTGGTTCTTCGGCCATCCCGAAGTCTACATCATGATCCTCCCGGCGTTCGGCATCGTTAGCCATGTGGTTTCGACCTTCTCGAAAAAGCCGATCTTCGGCTATCTCGGCATGGTGTACGCCATGGTCGCGATCGGGTTCGTGGGCTTCGTGGTCTGGGCGCATCACATGTTCATTTCGGGCATCTCCAGGGATAGCAAGGTTTATTTCGAGGCGGCCACGCTGGTGATCGCGGTACCCACGGGGGTGAAGGTGTTCTCGTGGCTGGCGACGATGTGGGGCGGCGCGGTCGAATTGAAGACGCCGATGCTCTGGGCGATCGGGTTCATCTTCATGTTCGTGATCGGCGGCGCGACCGGCGTGGTTCTGGCCAATGCCGGGCTCGATACTGACCTGCACAATACCTATTTCCTGATCGCGCATTTCCACTACGTGCTGTCGATGGGGTCGGTGTTCGCGATATTTGCAGGGTTCTATTTCTGGATCGGCAAAATGTACGGCCAGCAGTATAACGAAACACTCGGCAAGCTGCATTTCTGGCTGTTCTTCATCGGGGTCAACCTGACCTTCTTCCCGCAGCATTTTCTCGGCCTCGCGGGCATGCCGCGCCGCTACCCCGATTATCCGACCGCGTTTGCCGGATGGAACATGGTCTCCTCGATCGGCGCGATGATCTCGGGAGTCAGCACACTTGTGTTCTTCGTGGTGCTGTACAAAATCTTCACGGGCAAGCAAAACCTCGCGGGGAATTACTGGGGTGCCGGTGCGACCACTCTGGAGTGGACCGTT
>JAQTXO010000062.1 GCA_028688765.1 Acidiphilium sp.
GGGGGAGACGATCGCGCCGCCGCCGGAGCGGGCGGATGTGCCGTGGCCGGACAGCCTCGATCCGCGATTCACCGATGTGAAGGTGGGGATTGCGCGGACCTGGCCGAAAACGGAGCAGATGCCGGAGACCCGCGAGATCGAGGCGCTGTATCTCGCGGCGATCGGTTCGGCGCGACACACTATATATCTGGAGAGTCAGTATTTCGCCTCGCCCCGGATTGCCGAGGCGATCGCCGCGCGGCTGGCGGAGGCGGACGGGCCGGAGGTGTTGATCGTCAATCCCAGGCGGGCCGATGGCTGGCTGGAGGAGGAGGCGATGGGCTCGGCGCGGGCGCTGCTGCTGCGGGATCTGCACCGGCTGGATCATGGCGGGCGGCTGCGTTTCGCAACCCCGGTGAGCGCGGGCGAGGCGGATATCTATGTCCATGCCAAGGTGTTGATCATCGACGATACGCTGCTGCGGGTGGGGTCGTCGAACGTCAATAACCGCTCGATGGGGATCGATACCGAGTCGGATCTGGCGGTCGAGGTGGGGCCGGATGGCGCGCGGGCGGATATCCGGGCCGCGATCCTCGATGTGCGGGATGCGCTGATCGCCGAGCATATCGGGGTGACGGTCGCTGCGGTGCGGCAGGGGATCGAGGAGCACGGCTCGCTGGTGCGGGCGTTCGATGCGCTGAACCCGGGGACCGGGCGGCGGCTGGCACCGTTCGCGCCGCCTTCGGTCAATGATGTCGAGGCGAAACTGGCGGAGAGCGCGGCGCTCGATCCCGACCGGGTGGAGGCGATGGCGCCGAATTTTCTGCGTGCGCTGCGGCTGATCAACAAACCGCGTCCCCGGCATCTGCTCCGGCGGCTTACGCATCGCGCGAAAACCGCTTAGTCTGGCGCGATGCTGACCGATCTGCCGAACGTTCTGACCCTGTCGCGTATCGCAGCGATCCCGCTGCTGGTGCTGCTGGTGGCGCTGCGCGACCCGACGGCGGATTTGCTGGCGGCGATTCTGTTCACCATTGCGGGGATCACCGACTGGCTGGACGGGCGGCTCGCGCGGACGCGGCGGCAGCTTTCGGACCTGGGGCGGATGCTCGACCCGATTGCCGACAAGCTGCTGGTGGGGGCGACGCTGATGCTGCTGGTCGGGTTTCACCTGTTGCCGGCATTCGGGATTTATCCGGCGATCGTGATCATGTTGCGGGAGATTCTGGTCTCGGGGCTGCGGGAATATCTTGCGGGTATCCGGATCGGGCTGCCGGTGACGCGGCTCGCGAAATGGAAGACGGCGGCGCAGATGGGGGCGTTGGGGTTTCTGCTGCTCGGCGACCGGGGGGCGGTTATTCTCGGGATCGGCGGGTTTCCGGCGACTGCGATCGGCGGGGTGCTGCTGTGGCTGGCCGCGATTCTGACGCTGATCACCGGGTGGGATTATCTCACGGCGGGGCTGCGCCATATCAACCGGCCGGGGACGGCGGGCTGAACGCGGACCGGGTGGATGGCGGGCTGATGGCGGCGCCGGTGATCGCGCTGGTCGGCTGGTCCGGCAGCGGCAAGACCACGTTGCTGACCGCGCTGCTGCCGGTGCTCGCGGCACGGGGGTTGAGCGTTTCGACGTTGAAACATGCGCATCACACGGTCGATCCCGATCAGCCGGGCAAGGACAGTCATCGTCATCGAATGGCCGGGGCGCGCGAGACCATGCTGGCGACGCGCGAGCGGTTCGTGCTGTTCCGCGAGCATCGGAGCGAGGACGAGCCCGATCTGGCGCTGCTGCTCGGGCGGATGGCGCCGGTGGATTTGTATATCGCGGAGGGGTTCAAATCGGCCCCGGTGCGCAAGCTCGAAGTGCACCGGCCCGCTCTCGGCAAGAGGCCGCTCTGGCCGGACTGGCCGGGGATTATCGCGGTGGCGGCGGATGGGGATGTCGGCCCCTGCCCGCTTCCGGTGCTCGACCTCGGCGATGCCGGCGCAATCGCGCAATTCATCGTCACCGGACTTGGCTTGAGGTTGGATGTGAAATCGGAGCATAGTCGCTTTTATGATGAGTGAAGGAACCAACCCGATGCGGAGTGCCGCCCGATCTGCGATATCGACCCGAGCCGCGCGCTCGATCAGCCTGGTCGTGCCGGGGGCGATGCTGCTGCTGCTGTCCGGGTGTGCCGGGGTCGGCAATTATCTCGACAGCACGCTGAGCCCGTTCGGCAACCCGAATGCGCCCAAGGGCTACGCGCTGAACATGCAGCGCGCGCGGGGCGAGGAGGTTGCGGTTGCGCCGATCCGGCCGCAGCCGGGCGATGTGTGGCCGGGGCCGGTGCAGCCGGTGCCGACGCTGAGCGATATCCAGCAACATATGAACACGCCGCTCGGGCAGGAATATCAGAACCAGTATGGCGCGACGGGCAATCCGAATGCGACCTATTCGGTGCCTTCGGTCGGCACGAACGGGTCGATGAGCGAGGGGATGACGCCGCCGGATCAGCGCAGCGGACCGGCGACCGGGAATAATGCCGGGCTGACCAAATACGGCACTTACGGGCACGCGACCAAGGGAAGTTCGACGCCGCCGGGGAGCGCGCAGAGCGCCTTGCCGAGCGAACCGGCGATCCCGGCGACGCCGCCGACTCCGGCACGCACCATCGGCGCGGGGAGCGGCTTCGCGGTGGGGCAGACGCTGATGGGGCCGAACGGGCCGGCCGGCGTGGTGACCGGGTCGAGCAACGGGCGGTATCAGACCGTGGCCCCGATCGACGGGGCAGGCGGCGGTATTCTGATTCCGAACGGCAATGGCACGGCGACGCTGATCCAGCCGAACGGGCAGGTCGTTTCGGTGCAGGGCCACTGAGCAAGGTGAGCGTGGGGCGATGAAGGTTTTGTATTTCGCCTGGCTGCGCGAGCGGATCGGGGTCGCGGAGGAGACGATCGATCTGCCCGCGGATATCGGCACGATTGGCGCGCTCACCGATTTTCTGGCGGCGCGCAGCCCGCGCCATGCGCTGGCCTTCGCGGATCGGCGCTCGATCAAGACCGCGCTCGATCAGGTGTTCGTCAGCCCGGATACCCGGCTCGGCGGGGCGGGGGAAGTCGCTTATTTCCCGCCGTTTACCGGCGGCTGACCATGCCCCGGATCATGGTGACGGCGGAGGATTTCGATACCGGGGCGGAGTTGGACCGGCTGGGCGCGGGGGCCGGCGCGGTCTCCAGTTTCGTCGGGATCGTGCGCGGCACCACCGGGGGGCGGGCGCTGGCGGCGCTGACGCTGGAACATTACCCCGGCATGACCGAACGGGCGCTCGGGGCGATCGCCGCGACGGCGATGCAGCGCTGGCGGCTGCTCGACTGCACGATCATTCACCGGATCGGGCGGTTGGAGCCGGGGGCACGGATCGTGCTGGCGGCGGCCTCCAGCGATCATCGTGGCGATTCGCTGCGGGCGACCGAATTTCTGATCGACTGGCTCAAGACCGACGCGCCGTTCTGGAAGCGCGAGGATTTCGCCGATGGCGAGGCCGCCTGGGTGGCGGCGCGGCAGGAGGATGACGCGGCGCGCGATCGGTGGATTGAAGGCCCGGCGCAGGGCTGATCATCGCGTTGTTTCCGATCCTGCCGGATCGGAAGGGTTGTTCAGAAAAAATTCATCCGGATGGGCGCGGCAAAACCGATTTTGCCGCGTTTTTGCGTGTGTGGGGCACGGTGCCGTGCCGCGTCGGGCGGCTGATACGGGCGATTCCGGGGGTGGATCGGCCGATTTTACCCCTCGTTTTGTTCCAAAACTCATCGCAATATAATTTATGTGTATGTGTCTCGATTATAGATACGACTAATATTATTTCAACATTACTTATCAAATTATAATTATTTTATTGACGGATACTCTCTTTGGTTGTACTGAATGACTCAGTTAACCGGGGGTTGTGATGAAAATACTTATTTTTGGAAATATCATCGATAATAAAGACGTTCTGACGACCTACTTCAAATCGAAGCTCGTGGTCGTCGATGAAACGCTGGAGCGCGAGGAGGCGCTCGATCTGGCGCGGATCTACGATTACGATGCGGTGGTGCTCCGCCTGTCGGACGCCAGACCGCCCGAGACCGACCTGATCCGGCGGTTGCGGATCGGCGGGTTGCGGTGCCCGGTCATTGCGGTGGCGCACAGCTTTGGCGAGTCAAGCCGCCTGCGGGTGCTCGAAGCCGGGGTGGACGACCTGATCGTGAGCGCCACCTCGCAGGAGGAGATTTTTCTGCGGGTGCAGAATCAGGTGCGCCGGAGCCGGGGGTTTCAGAGCCCGGCGCTGACGCTCGGCAATGTCGAGATCAACATGAATGCGAAAAAGATCTTCGTTGCGGGCCGCGAGGTCACCCTGACCAAGAAGGAATATCAGATCGTCGAGATCCTCGCGCTGCGCAAAGGCTGCGTGTTGAGCAAGGAGGCGATTCTCGATCATCTCTATGGCGGGCTCGACGAGCCGAACCCCAAGATCATCGACGTCTTCATCTGCAAGATCCGCAAGAAGCTGCTCGCCCTCGGGGCGGACGACCTGATCGAGACCAATTGGGGGCGCGGCTACATGGTGGTCGAGCGGCGCAGTACCGAGGTGGCGCAGCCCCGCCCGGTCGAGCCCGCGATCGGGCCGGACCCTCGGCTTACGACCGGGTTGTTCCTGCGCGTGGGCGCCTGATGGGCGCGCCCGCGCCGGGGGTTACATGCCGCCCGGATAGGCCGGGCCACCGGCCCCTTCGGGCACCACCCAGTCGATATTCTGGGTTGGGTCCTTGATATCGCAGGTTTTGCAATGGACGCAGTTCTGGGCGTTGATCTGGAGTTTGGGATTGCCGGTTTCGGCCCCGACGATCTCGTACACCCCCGCCGGGCAGTAGCGGGTTTCCGGGCTGCGGTACTCGGCCCAGTTCACCGCGATCGCGGTGGCGGGATCGCGCAGCACCAGATGGGCCGGCTGGTTTTCCTCGTGATTGGTGTTCGAGATGAACACCGAACTGAGCCGGTCGAACGTCAGGGAGCCATCTGGTTTGGGGTAGACGATCGGGGTGGAATCGCGCGCCGGTTTGAGCGTGGTGTTGTCGGCATGGTTGCGCAGGGTCCAGGGCGATCTGCCGCGGGTGACGTAGGTTTCGAAGGCCGCGTTCATCAGCCCGCCCCACATGCCGAATTTGGCGAAACCGGGGCGGATGTTGCGCACGGCCTCAAGCTCCGGCCACAGCCAGCTTGCACGGACGCGTGCGGGAAAGTCATCGAGCGTCGCCGGTTTGCTGCCCGCCAGAGCCGCCGCGATCGATTCGGCGGCGAGCATGCCCGATTTCATCGCGGTATGGGTACCCTTGATTTTCGGCACGTTGAGAAATCCCGCCTCGCAACCGACCAAAACGCCGCCCGGGAAAACCAGTTTCGGGATCGACTGGAACCCGCCTTCGTTGAGCGCGCGGGCACCGTAGGAAATCCGCTTGGCCCCGGCGAAATGGGGCGCGATCGCCGGATGGGTCTTGAAGCGCTGCATTTCCTCGAACGGCGAGAGAAAGGGGTTTTCGTAATCGAGGCCGATCACGAATCCATAGGCCATCAGGTTCCCGCCGAGGTGATACAGGAAGGAACCGCCATAGGTTTTACTGTCCATCGGCCAGCCGACACTGTGCATCACCATGCCGGGATTGTGGTTTTCCGGCGGGACTTCCCACAATTCCTTGATGCCGATACCGTAGGTCTGCGGATCGACCCCGTCGTTGAGCCCGAACCGGCGGATCAGTTGTTTGCCGAGCGAACCCCGGCAGCCTTCCGCGAAGACGGTGTAGGTCGCGCGCAGTTCCATGCCGCGCTGGTACTGGGCGGTCGGCTGGCCGTCGCGCCCGATTCCCATGTCACCGGTGGCGATGCCGGCGACGCGATCGCCCTCGAACAGCACTTCCGCTGCCGCGAAACCGGGATAGATCTCCACGCCGAGTTCCTCGGCCCGGGTGCCGAGATAGCGCACGACATTGCCGAGGCTGACGACATGGTTGCCGTGATTGTTCATTTGCGGCGGGGTCGGCAGGCGGTAGCTGCCGGTTGCGGTGAGGAAGAGGAAGCGGTCGTCCCCGGCGGGGGCGGAATATTCGATCGCACCGATATCGGCATCGGGCAGAAGTTCGGTCATGGCGCGTGGTTCGAGCACACAGCCGGACAGGATATGCGCCCCGACCTCGCCGCCCTTTTCGACCACGCAGACCGTGCGTTCGGGGTCGATCTGCTTGAGCCGGATCGCGGTGGCGAGCCCGGCCGGGCCGGCACCGACGATCACGACGTCGAATTCCATCGTTTCACGTGCCTCGCGGTCCGGTGCCTCACGGTCGGGCAGATGGTCTGACATGGTGATCCTCCTGAACGATGGTTACGTATACGGCAATGGTCGGGGGCGGGCAAAGAGGCCTTGCCTGATGGTGCCGGGGCCGCTCAAATGAAAGCGATGACCGATCTGAACGATATTTCCTCCCCTACATTGGTGGCGTGGCTCGCGCTGCAAAGCGATTGGGGTGCCGAGGACGCGTTGCTCGATACGCCGCAGGATCGCACGGCGGTCGCGGCCCGCGCCGTCGGGGCGCCGATGCCGGCACCGCTTCGCCCCGCCGCGCGGGTTCTGCCGATGGCCGCGGCGCTGGCCGGGTCACCAGCGCTGGCACCGGCACTGGCAGCACCCTCACTGGCAGCACCCTCACTGGCAGCACCGGCACTGGCATCGGCGGCGGGCGATCTCGCCGGGTTGCGCGACGCGCTCGAAGCATTCGAGGAGTGCGCCCTGAAGCGGACCGCGACGCAACTGGTCTTTGCCGATGGCAGCGAGACCGCGCGGATCATGCTGATCGGCGAGGCGCCGGGCGCCGAGGAGGATCGGGCCGGACGGCCCTTCGTCGGCCCCGCCGGACAGTTGCTCGACCGGATGCTCGCAAGCATCGGGCTCGATCGCACCAGCGTGCGGATCGTCAACGTGGTGCCCTGGCGGCCTCCGGGCAACCGCACCCCGTCGGAGACCGAAATCGCGCAATGCCTGCCGTTCCTGCACCGGCATATCGCCCTGGTGCGTCCCGAGGTTCTGCTTCTGCTCGGGGCCGTGGCGGTACGGGCGATCCTGGGCGGCAAGGACGGGATCTCCCGGGTTCGCGGCACCTGGAAATCGGCGGACATTCCCGGGCTGGACCGAAAAATACGGACCTTGCCGACATTTCATCCGGCCTATCTGCTGCGCCAGCCGCAGGCCAAGCGCCATGCCTGGTCGGACCTGTTGAGATTGCGGCAGGAGTGTGTCGAATCCGGCATTATTGACAGTACTGCATTGCAATAAATTCATTCGATCACGAAAAGTTGATATCAGCATCGTAACGTAACCCCCTCTAAACCCATTATTCGTTCAAAATTTGAGATAATGCCCGATTTTGAGGGGTTGCCGCCCGCCTCGTAACCCGTGTAGCCCCTTGCTCATGCGAGGAGCCGTTAAAAAGCTCTCCCGCCTAAGTGTCGCCCGGGCGTGTATCGTCTCCGCGGCACTGCTCGCCACCGTCGCGCATGCCAGCGCGGCACCGGTCGGGCAAAGGGGGTCTTCAAGCACTGGTTCGGTCCATTCGGGACCGGCGATTTCCGGGCAGGGTGGATCATCGGGATCCGAAAGCGTTGCCTACGCGATTCCACGCTCGACACCGTTGAACGGTGCCGAGACCATGCTCGCGCAGCCGCTGACCCCGAGCGATGCCGCGATCTATCAGCGGGTTTTCGCCGACCAGCACGACGGAAAATTGCAGCAGGCGCAGCGCCTGATGGCGCATGTGACCAACCCGATCCTCAAGGGCCAGGTCCTCGCGCAGCTCTATCTTGGCTCGTACCATCATTCCACGCCCGCCGAACTCGAAGCGTGGCTCGCGGCCTATAATGGCCAGCCGCATACGCTGCGGATCCGCTCGCTGCTCGCGCAACGCCTGCCCGCTGGCGTGCGGCCCCCGGCGGCCAAGGTCGATTACCTACCCGAACCCGAAGCGATTGCGGGTGGTGCCGCCCCGCCCGCACCTCGGGGCGTTGCAGTGCCACGCTATTTGTCGAACCGGGTCGAAAACCTCACCCGCGCCGGGGATGCCGGGCGGGCGATCGACATCATCAACGCGGATAACCGGATTTCCGCCCGCGCCGGGGCCGCCTTGCGCGGCGATGTCGCGCGCCACCTGTTCGTGAAGGCACAGTATCGACAGGCATTCAGCATCGCGAGCCAAGCGGCCCACGAAGGGGGCGACGTGGTCTGGCGGCCCGATTTCATCGCCGGGCTGGCGGCATGGCAGCTGCACGACATCGCACATTCGCTGACTTATTTTTCCGCCGCCGCGACGGCGGGTTCGGCGGCGCCGGGCCAGCGGGCGGCGGGGGCGTTCTGGGCTGCGCGGGCGGCGTTGCGGCTGCGCAAGCCCGATGCGTATCTCCACTGGCTCAATCAGGCGGCGGGAGCACCGCAGAGTTTCTATGGCATGCTGGCGGCCCGGCTGCTCGGCCAGGGCCTCGGCGCCAGCGGGCTCGCGGCCAGTCTTTCGGAAGCGGATATCGAATCGGTCGCCTCGCACAAGGAGGGCGATCTTGCCTTCGCGCTGCTGCAGGTGGGCCGTTCGGGCGATGCCGCCCGGGCGTTGCGCGCGATGTGGCCGGCGATCCAGAGCCATCCCGATCTTGGCCGGGCGACCATGCGGGTCGCGGCACGGGCCGGACTCGTCGATGTCGCGGTGGCGTTGGAGCAGACCCTGCCGGGCAATGCCATCGCCGGCGCGCGGCTGCCTTTGCCCGCTCTGCATCCGGCGGGGGGGTTCAATGTCGATCCGTCGCTGGTCTATGCGCTGGCGCGGACCGAATCGGGGTTCGATGCCAATGCGGTCTCGCCGGTGGGGGCGCGGGGATTAATGCAGCTGATGCCCGAGACCGCCTCAGCCATGGCGCGGCGCGGCGGCATTTCGGGTAATCTGTCGAGCCCGTCGATCAATCTGGCGCTCGGGCAGAGCTATCTGCTCTATCTCGGCGGTCAGCCGGGGGTGCAGCGCAATCTGCTCGATATTCTGGCGAGCTATAATGCCGGGCCGGTTGCCGCGGCGGCGTGGGCGCATTCGATCCATGACGGGGGCGATCCGTTGATCTTTCTCGAATCGATCCCGATCGCGCAGACGCGGCGCTTCGTGCGGCAGGTGCTGGCGGATAGCTGGATCTATGCCGAGGAGATCGGCACCACGCCGGAGAGCCTCGATGCGATGGCCGAAGGGCATTTCCCCCGGCTTTCTCCCTACGGTACCGCGCTCGCCGACCGCTGATTTTCGGCGGTTTCATAACCGGATCTTAAGGATTGTCCGATAGATTCGGCACATGGATGATGTGCACGCCGCCGAATGTCTTGCCCCGCCTGACCCGTTCGAGACCGGACTCGCTGCGTTTCGCCGGGGCGATGCGCCCGGGGCGATCAGGCATTTCACCGCCGTGCTCGATGACCGGCCCGATTTTGCCCCGGCGCTGACCAATCGCGCCCTGGCGTTCTGGACCGGCGGGTACCTGCACGAGGCCGCGCGCGATGCGGCGGCGGCGGCGACGGCGAGTCCGGATCTGGCCGAAGTGTGGTTGATCACGGGGGCCATCGCGATCGATCGGGGTGACAGCGCGGGAGCGATCGCAGCCTATCGGCGCGCCGTGGCCCTGCGACCCGATCTGGCGAGCGGACATGCCGGGCTGGCGGCCGCTTATCTGGCGGCGGGGCAGCCCGAGGCGACCCAGCAGGCAGCGGCGCTCGCGCTGTCGCTCGACCCGGCCTGTACTCATGCGCGGTTCACCCTGGGCTCGGCCCGGTCCACGCTGGGCGATCCGGTGGGGGCGATCCGGCTGTTCGATCAGGTGATCGCGGCCGATCCGGCTCATGCCGGGGCCTGGCTTAACCGGGGCAAAGCACGGATCAATCTCGACGATATCGCGGGGGGGACGGCCGATCTGGAAACCGCCGTCGCGGTGAACCCGGCGCAGAAGGAAGGCTGGGCGAGCCTCTCGGTCGCGCGGACCATCGAGGGCGATATCGCGGGGGCGATCGCGGCGTGCGACCGGGCGATTGCGCTCGATCCCGATTTTGCCGTGGCGCATTGGAATCGGGGGGTCGCGGCATTGCTGGGGGGCGATTTCGCCACTGGCTTCACCGCCTATGAATGGCGCAAGCTGCATCCGGTCTATGGACCGCATTTCGACCGGCTCGGTGTTCCGGTCTGGCGCGGCGAGTCGCTTGCCGGACGTCATCTG
>JAQTXO010000556.1 GCA_028688765.1 Acidiphilium sp.
GCAGTGATCGGCATGTGCCGTGATTGCATGATATATAACAACGCCAAGATGTGAACGGTATTGCTGCCTCCGGGAAATGCAGGGGGGATGGCAAAACGCTGATTTCGTATTAAACCTTGATGCATGGAACGGACAGGAATGCCGGATTACACCGGGCAGGTCGCAGCGACCCCGATCGGCGTCCCGCAATCGAAGGCGGGCGCGTGGCTGCATCGTTTTGCCAATCCGGGGCGGTTTCAGCGGCTGGTCCGACCGATTTTGCCGTGGCTTGCGATCCTCGCGTTCGTGACGACGGTGGCCGGGCTGGTGTGGGGATTTTTCTATGCGCCGGCGGACTGGCAGCAGGGCATCGCCTCGCGCATCATGTATGTTCATATTCCCTCGGCCTGGGTGGCGATGAACGGCTACGCGGCGCTCGCGATCTGTTCGCTGCTGTCGATCGTGTGGCGGCATCCGCTGGCGGATATCGCGGCGCGCGAGATCGGCCCGATCGGGGCGGGGTTCACCGCCCTGTGCCTGATTTCGGGCTCGCTCTGGGGGCGGCCGGAATGGGGAACTTACTGGGTGTGGGATGCGCGGCTGACATCGGTGCTGATATTGCTGTTTCTCTACCTTGGGCACATGGCATTGATCCGCGCCTTCGATAATCCGCAACACGGGTATCGGGCGGCGGCGATTCTCGGGCTGGTCGGCGCGGTCAATCTGCCGATCATCGTGTTCAGCGTCTATTGGTGGAACACGCTGCATCAGGGCAATTCCATATCGGTCACCGGGCCGTCGAAAATTTACGTCACGATGCTGTATCCGCTGATCGTCAGCACGATCGGGTTCTATCTTGCGTTCGTGACGATGAGTTTGAGTCAGATTTCGAGTTTTATCATGGAAAATCGCACCCGGAGCCTGTTGCTCGCCCAGGCCGAACAGGGGCCGGCGCAATGACCGCGACGAGTTCGGTTCCAGCCAATTTCGTGCCGCTGGTCGATAAATCCAACATCCTGCATCACGTCATGCCGTTCGTTGCCGGCAGCTACGGCGCGGCGGTGCTGGTTCTGGGCGGTCTCGCGCTGACCTCGCTGCTGCGCTATCGTGGTGCGCGGCGCCGGCTTGCGGCGATCGAACCCCGGTCACGGCGGAGGGCCACATCATGATGAGTCGTAAGAAGCGCCGCCTGTATCTTGTCGCAGCGTGCGGGATCGGGGTGTGCAGCGCCACGGCGTTGATGCTGGTGGCATTCCGGTCCAGCCTCTCGTTCTTTTTGTCCCCCAACGAGGTGCTCGCCAAGCATCCGGCGCCGGGCATGGTGTTTCGCCTCGGCGGCGTGGTGCAGGCCAATACCGTGGTGATGGGCACGCGGGACGGTCGGCCCTATACGACGTTCCGCATCACCGACGGTCAAGCCTCGATTCCGGTGGTTTATACCGGGGTACTGCCCGGGCTGTTCCGGCAGGGGCAGGGCGTGGTGACCATTGGCGCGATGACCAAAGGCGATGCCAGTTTCGATGCCAGCACGGTCCTTGCCAAGCACGGGGCGAGCTATATGCCGGCCGATGTCGAACAGGCGCTGCGCAAGGCCGGCAAATGGAATCCGAAATTCGGGCCGCCGCCGAATGCCGCTACCTGGGATGATAAATCGCCCCGTACCATCGAGGCCGACGCGAATGATTGAGGGTTGGATGAGGCGCACGGCATGATACCCTCACTCGGTCATTTCGCGCTCGCGCTGGCGCTGGCGCTGGCGATCGCACAGGCGATCATCGGGCTGTTCGGGCCGATGCTGCGCGACCGGCTGGTGTTGCGGACCGCGCCGGCTCTGGCGATCGGGCAGTTCCTGATGCTCGCGGCCTCGTTTGCGGCGTTGGTGTGGTCCGGCGTGGTCTCGGATTTCACGGTGCGCAATGTTGCTGAGTTCTCGTCGAGCACGACGCCGCTGTTTTACCGGATCACCGGAACCTGGGGCAATCATGACGGCTCGATGCTGTTGTGGTGCCTGATTTTGTCGCTGTGCGGCGCGACGGTGGGGGTGTTCGGCAATAATATCCCGTCGAGCCTGCGCTCGCGGGTGCTGGGCGTGCTCGGGCTCGTGTCCGGCGGGTTCCTGCTGTTCACCATTGCCGTGTCCGATCCGTTCCGCCGGATCTGGCCGCCGCCGCTGCATGGCGCGGGGGTCAATCCGATTCTGCAGGACCCGGGGCTCGCGGTGCATCCGCCGATTCTCTATACCGGTTATGTCGGATTCTCGATCGCTTTTGCCTTTGCGGTCGCCGCGTTGATCGAAGGCCGGGTCGATGCCGCGTGGGGGCGGTGGGTGCGGCCGTGGACGCTGGTTTCATGGGTGTTCCTGACCTGCGGGATCTGTTTCGGTTCGCTGTGGTCCTATTATACGCTCGGCTGGGGCGGGTTCTGGTTCTGGGACCCGGTGGAGAACGTCGCGCTCCTGCCCTGGCTGACCGGCACCGCGCTGATCCATTCGGCCATCGTGGTCGAGAAGCGCGAGGCGTTGAAGCCATGGAGCGTGCTGCTCGCCATCGCGACCTTCTCGCTCAGCCTGTGCGGCACGTTTCTGGTGCGATCGGGCCTGCTGCACTCGGTGCATGC
>JAQTXO010000557.1 GCA_028688765.1 Acidiphilium sp.
CATGCCCGTTTCGCCTTCAACGCAGGCGTGGTGGGCAGCGGCCCGGTCCGGTAATACCAATCCTGACCCGGACCGGTGGGCGCATAAAGCCCCTCCGCCGATTGCGGCGGCGGCATGATCACGTCATCGCCGGGCCGCCACCCCGCCGGGGTCGAGACATGATGGGCATCGCTGGTCTTGAGCGCGGTCACCAGCCGGAGCAGTTCATCGATATTGCGCCCCGTGGTCATCGGGTACCACAGGATCGACCGCACCACGCCGATCGGATCGATCACGAACACCGCGCGGATCAGCGCGGTATCCGGCGCATGCGGCGCGATCATGCCGTAGCTCCGGGCGATCACCATCGATGGGTCCTCGATCACCGGAAACGGGATCTCGACCCCGAACTGCATCTTGATGCTCCGCAGCCAGGCGAGATGCGAATAGAGGCTGTCGACCGACAAAGCGAGCAGCGCGCAATCGAGGGCAGCGAACCGATCGGCGGCATGGGCGAAGGCGATGAACTCACTGGCGCAGACCGGGGTGAAATCCGCCGGATGCGAAAAGAACAACAGCCACTGCCCCCGGTAATCCGACAGGGCACGCATACCCATTGTCGTGCGGGCCTGAAATTCAGGTGCCTGATCGTGCAGCTGCGGGGGATGGATCGGTTCGGCGGACGGCGTCAATGTCATCATCTGTCCCTGAAGGGGCCTCGTGCGGTGGTCATACTTAGATTATCGCTAAATTGTTAATTTGTGAATGCCAATTTCTCGTGCGCCGGCTAAAGTTTCAAGGATCGCATCGCCGTAGCGCTCGATCTTGCTGCGCCCCATGCCCGGAATCGCTTCCATCTCGCTCCGGCTGCGGGGCTTCGCCGAGGCCAGCGCGATCAGGGTTGCATCATGGAAAATGACATAGGCCGGAACGCCCTGCGCGGTGGCAAGCTGTTTCCGCCTGGCCCGCAACGCCTCGAAAATCGCCTCCGACCCCGGTGCCGCACCGGCTGGGGATAGCGGGCGCGGACGCGACGACCGCCCCGCGACCGTCTTCTCCGCCGGTTTGTCGCGCCGGAACTGCACGCTCTCGGCACCGCGCAGGATCGGGCCGGACAGCTCGGTGGTGCACAAGGCACCGAACTGATCGTGATCGACCGCGACGATCCCGGCCACCACCATCTGACGGAACACCGAGCCCCACTGCTTGCGATCGAGCTCGACCCCGACGCCGAAGGTCGGCAGCTTGTCGTGACCGAACCGGATGATCTTTTCCGTCGCGGTGCCGAGCAGCACATCGGTCAGATGACCTACGCCGAAGCGCTGACCGGTGCGCAGGACCGCCGAAAGCGCCTTGCGGACCGCCAGCGTGGCATCCCAGGTCTCGACCGCAGTGACGCAATTATCGCAATGGCCGCAACTCATCGGGGGCGTTTCGCCGAAATGCAGCAGGATGGCGCGGCGCCGGCATGAGGCGGTCTCGCAGACCCCGAGCAGCGCATCGAGCTTGCTGCGCTCGACCCGCTTGACTGCCTCCGGCGCATCGCCCTGATCGATCATCCGGCGGCGCAGCGTCACGTCCTGCAAGCCATAGAGCAGCAGCGTCTCGGCGGGCTGGCCGTCCCGCCCGGCGCGTCCGGTTTCCTGATAATAGGCTTCCAGGCTCGACGGCAGGTCGAGATGCGCGACGAACCTGACATCGGGCTTGTCGATCCCCATGCCGAAGGCGATGGTCGCGACCAGCACCAGCCCGTCATCGGCAAGGAACGCATCCTGACGGCGGCTGCGCAGGCCCGATTCAAGCCCCGCATGATAGGCGAGCGCGTTGATCCCCTGCGCGGTGAGCCAGGCTGCGGTTTCATCCACCGTGGCGCGGCTGAGGCAGTAGACGATGCCGCTCTCGCCGGGGTGGCGCTTGAGAAACGCCAGCAATTGTCGCTTCGGTTCGGTCTTGAGCGCGATGTTGTAGAAAATATTCGGCCGGTCGAAACTGGCGAGAAACAGCCGCGCATCGCCGAGATCGAGCCGGCGGCGGATATCCTCGCGGGTCTGCGGATCGGCGGTCGCGGTCAGGGCGAGGCGCGGCACGCCGGGAAAGCGCGTGCCCAGGGCGGCGAGCTGGAGATATTCCGGCCGGAAATCGTGTCCCCACTGGCTGATGCAATGGGCTTCATCGATCGCGAACAATGCGATGTCGATTTCGGCCAGCATATCCATGAAGTCGGGCGACACCAGCCGCTCCGGCGCGACGTAGAGCAAATCGAGCCGGCCACCGCGCAGATCGGCCCGGACCCGGGCGCGCTCCCCGGCATCGAGGCTCGAATTGAGCGCGGCGGCCCGGACGCCGAGCTGGCGCAACGCCTCGACCTGATTGCGCATGAGCGCAATGAGCGGTGAGACCACGATTCCGACGCCGTCGCGGCAGAGCGAGGGCAATTGATAACAGATCGACTTGCCGCCGCCGGTCGGCATCAGGATGAGCGCATCGCCGCCGGCCACGACGTGACGGACGATCTCGCTCTGCTCGCCGCGAAACCCGCCATGGCCGAAAACGGTGTGAAGGACCTGTTCAGGCTGGCGGGAGATTGTCGCCGATCGCATATCGTCCGGGATGATC
>JAQTXO010000558.1 GCA_028688765.1 Acidiphilium sp.
ACTTCGCGTTGTGGAATATCTTGAGAATGGCCGGGTCAGTCAGGATCGGCGCGAGGCGGGCCTGGACCAGAGCGCGCGGCAATTGCTCGCCGGCTTCATGGCCGAGCGGCAGATAGGCGGCGCGGCCCGGGGCGGTTGCGAGCGAAATGCCGACCAGACGGGTCCGTCTCGCGTTGAGGTCCGTGGTTTCGGTGTCGATCGCAACGAGGCCGGTCGCGATGATGTCGGCGATCCAGCGATCGAGGGCGGCTTCGGTATCGATCGTCTCGTAGGGTCCGAACGGCGCATCGGACGTGGTCACCACCGGGATCGCGGCGACCGGCGGGGCGCTGCGCTCTTCGTGCCGCCGGGCGAGACCGTCGAGGCCGAGCCGGGCCTTGATGCTCTTGAACCCCTGGGCATCGAGAAAGTCGTGCAGCACGGCATCGTCATGGGGGGCGATCGCGAGATCATCGATCGGGCAGGGCAAGGCGACGTCGCACCG
Source organism: Acidiphilium sp. (assembly GCA_028688765.1). Classification (GTDB taxonomy): domain Bacteria; phylum Pseudomonadota; class Alphaproteobacteria; order Acetobacterales; family Acetobacteraceae; genus Acidiphilium; species Acidiphilium acidophilum. Next base: position 485 of record JAQTXO010000558.1, read on the forward strand.
CAGTTCAACGAGGCGGCGCGAAATTCTGGCGTCCTCGGCATGGGCGATCAGCGCGTCGCGCCGCTTCGAGGGTTTCATGGTACCCGATGACGCCGCGGCCAGAATGGCTTCGAGCGTGCCGTATTCGTTGATGAGCTGTACGGCCCCTTTCGGTCCGATTCCGGCGACGCCGGGGACGTTGTCGACCGAATCGCCCATCAGCGCCTGGGCGTCGATCATCTGCGCCGGGGTGACGCCGAATTTTTCCATCACCTGGGCGGGTCCGATCGCGGTGGATTTGATCGGGTCGAGCATCGAGACGCCGTTGCCGAGCAACTGCATCAGATCATTGTCCGACGACACGATGATGACCTCGCCGCCTGCCGCCTTCATGGCTTCGGCATAGCTCGCGATCAGATCGTCCGCCTCGAACCCGTCGAGTTCGATCGCCGGCACCGCGAAGGCGCGGGTCGCCTCGCGCACCAGGGCGAATTGCGGGATCAGTTCAGCGGGCGGTTCGGGCCGCTGCGCCTTGTAGCGCGGGTCGATCGCGTTGCGGAACGTGGTTCGTCCGGCATCGAAGATCACCGCGAGATGGGTGCCGGTGTGCTCCTTGAGCAGGCGGGCGAGCATGTTGCAGAAGCCGAACACCGCGTTGACCGGGGTGCCGTCCGGCCTTGTCATCGGCGGCAGGGCGTGGAAGGCGCGGAAGATGAAGCCCGAGCCGTCGACCAGGACCAGATTTTTTTTGCTCAATGCGCGGCCCCGCGCGGCGCGCCGGCGGCGAGGATGTAATGGCGCGAGCAATAGGGGCAGACGATCGCCTCATCCTCGATTTTCAGGAACACGCGCGGATGGCCGAGCGGCTCGCCCCCGCCATCGCAGGCGACCACACGATCGTGAACCTCGAAGGTCTCGGCAGTGGGCGAAAGCGGGGCATCTGGCATCGGAACCTCTTTGCTTGATCTAGAGCGTCCATGATACCGAATTGCGCCGTGAATGCCTATCGAGCCGGATTGCTGGGTCTGCTGCTGATCGCGCTTGCCGGTTGTGCCGTGCCGTTCCGGGTGCCGCGCGCGACGGTGGATCATCCGATCGTGACCGATGGCTATTTCGTTCTTACATCGGGTGCCCGGCTGCCCTATCGGGACTGGCTGCCCGCCGGGCCGCCGCGTGCCGTGGTGCTCGCGCTGCACGGGTTCAACGACAGCCGGGATGCCTGGGCGCTGATCGCGCCGGAATTCACCAAGGCGGGGATTGCGATCTACGCGCCCGATCAGCGCGGCTTTGGCGCCGCGCCGGATCGGGGGCGGTGGCCGGGGACGGCACGGCTGGTGGGGGATGCGCGCCAGATGATCGCCCTGCTGCACCGGCGCTACCCGGGTGTCAGGCTGACGCTGATGGGCGAGAGCATGGGCGGGGCGGTCGCTCTGCTGCTCGGTGCCCGGGGCGACAGGTTGATCAATTCCTACGTGCTGATTTCGTCGGCGGTATGGGGCGGCAAGACCCTGGCCTGGCCGCTGCGCGCGAGCCTGATCGCGGGCGATACCTTCGTGCCCTGGATGCGGCTGACCGGGAAGCAGGCCCATATATTGGCGAGCGACAATATCCCCGCGCTGATCGCCTTTTCGGAAGATCCGCTGACGATCCACGCCACGCGGATCGCGACGATCGCGGGGCTGGTCCGGATGATGGGGCGGGCGCAACACGCTTGCGCGGCATTCGCCCCCGCTCATGCGCTGATCCTGTATGGCGGGCACGACCAGTTGATCCCCAAAGAGGCGATGGCGCGCTGCTGGCGGCGGTTGCCGGAGGATTCCGGCGTGATCACCGCCTATTATCCGGCGGATTATCATCTGATGCTGCTCGATCATCAGCGCCGGGTTCCGGCTCGCGACATTATCGGCTTTATCCTCCACCCGCGCCGTCCGCTGCATTCGGACGCCGCGACCGACGCCATGATTTTCAGCGCGCAGCATTGAACCCCGGCCCGAACCGGGCTATCAGACCGGCGTGGACCCGTAGCTCAGCTGGATAGAGCGTTGCCCTCCGAAGGCAAAGGTCGCGCGTTCGAATCGCGCCGGGTCCGCCACTTTTTTTCCATGAGTGCTGGGTTGGATAGG
>JAQTXO010000559.1 GCA_028688765.1 Acidiphilium sp.
CTTGGCCGACCACGCGACCAATGGCCGGAACAGCAGCTGATCATAAAGCAAAATCACCACCAGCATCGCCAGCACGGCATAAAAAATCGCCAGCAGATCGCTCCGCCTCAGCGCCACCGCCACGTAGGAGCCGATCCCCGGCAGGGTGAACGTCGTGTTTCCCACCGTGATCGCCTCCGAGGCCACCACGAAAAACCACCCGCCCGACATCGACAGCATGGTGTTCCACACCAGCCCCGGCATCGCGAACGGCACATCGAGCCGCCAGAAGCGCTGCCACGGCGAAAGCCCGAAACTCCGGCACGCCTCATCGAGATCCGCCGGTTCCGTGGTCAGCGACTGGTAGAAGCTGAACGCCATGTTCCACGCCTGGCTGGTGAAAATCGCAAACACCGCCGCCAGTTCCGCACCCAGCTCCTGCCCCGGAAACAAATGCAGGAAAAACAGCACCGTGAACGACAGAAACCCCAGGATCGGCACCGATTGCAGAATATCCAGAATGGGAATGATAATAATCGCCGCCCGCCGGCTCTTCGCCGCCAGCGTCGCCACGGTGAACGTGAAAATCAGCGAGGCCACGAGCGCCGCGAACATCCGCAGCGTCGTCCGCACCGCATATCCCGGCAGATACGCCGGATCGAGATGGATCGCGGTCGCCTGCACGCTGCTCAGCGGCGCCAGCGTTCCCTGTCCCACATGAACCACGCCGATCAGCACGGCGAACACCAGCACGATCGCGGCGATATCCCAGCCATTGGGCAGCCGGCGTCCATGCACAAGGGCGGGCGGGGCGATTCTGGTCATGAGCAGATCCGCTTGAAAGAATTGACGATGTCGATCTGATGCCCGGCCCTCAGAACCCGACGGCCCGCCTTAACCCGCAACGCCCCCCTTGTCACCCATTGTTTGGTTTCACGTCAGTGACGGCGGCATGGTTCTATTCCCCCCGGATGTAGGCTATGGAACAAAACCGGCCGACTCGGACGTCCGGCACAATGACTGGAAGGATCGCATGAAGCTCAAGGCGGATCGCGCCACGCTCCTCAAGGCGCTGGCCCATGTTCAGAACGTGGTGGAAAAACGCAACACCATCCCCATCCTTGCCAATGTGCTGCTTTCCGTGAAGGACGGCCGCCTGACCATTGCCGCGACCGACCTCGAAATCGCCCTGATCGAAGACGTCCCCGTGGACTCGGCAGAGGACGGCGCCGTCACCGCCCCCGCCGCCACCCTCTACGAAATCGTCCGCCGCCAGCCCGAACACGCCACCATCGAGCTCGACCATCAGGGCGGCGACGCCCCGCTGGCCCTGCGCGCGGGCCGCTACGCCACCAAACTCGTGGTCCTGCCGACCGATGAGTTCCCCAAACTCGACGCCGGCAAGCTCAGCCACAAATTCGCCGTCCCCGCCCAGGCCCTGCGCGGCCTGATCGACCGCACCCGCTTCGCGATCTCGACCGAGGAAACCCGCTACTACCTCAACGGCATCTACCTCCACGCCGCGATCTCGGATGGCACGGACGTGCTGCGCGCCGTCGCAACCGATGGCCACCGCCTCGCCCGGGTCGAGGAAGCGCTGCCCGAAGGCGCCGCCGGCATGCCCGGCGTCATCATCCCGCGCAAAACCGTCAACGAAATCCGCAAACTCCTCGAAGACGTCTCTGGCGATATCGCCATCGCCCTCTCCGAAACCCGAATCCAGTTCACGCTCGATACCATGCGCATGACCAGCAAACTGATCGACGGCACCTACCCCGACTACAGCAAGGTCATCCCGGTCGGAAACGACAAAATCCTCCGCGTCGACACCCACGAATTCTCCAACGCGGTCGCCCGCGTCTCCGCCATCACCGCCGAACGCCACAAACCGATCAAACTCTCCGTCGCCCGCGACCTCCTCGTCCTCTCCGCCACCAGCCCCGATCAGGGCACCGCCTCCGAAGAACTCGACGGCGATCAGGTCGATTACACCTCCACCCCGCTCGAAATCGGCTTTCAGGCCCGCTACCTCAACGACGTCACCGAACAGATCAAAGGTCACGTCGAATTCTGCTTCGCCGACGGCGGTGCCCCCACTCTGGTCCGCGCCGCCGGAGACGCCAGCGCCGTCTTCGTCCTGATGCCGATGCGGGTTTGAACCCCGCGTCGATCTGGATATTCCGCTGGAAAGGTTAAGCAAGTGCTTCTTTTTTGAAAAAAAGAAGCAAAAAACTTTTGTTGAATCGGGGTTCGGGCGCGGCCACTGCCACAACGTCAGCGATCTGACATTTTTTTGCAAAATGAGAAGCGCTTCCCATCCTTCCCTTTCATGACCCGCCTCACCACCCTCCGCCTGACCGATTTCCGCTCCTACGCCGCCCTCGATCTCCGGATCGAGGCCCGCATCGTCGCCCTGCAAGGCCCCAACGGGTCCGGCAAAACCAACCTGCTCGAAGCGATCTCCCTGCTCGCCCCCGGCCGTGGCCTGCGCGGCGCGAAATTTGCCGAACTCGCCCGCCGCGCCCCCGCAGCCTCCGGCGGCTGGGCCGTCGCCGCCACCCTCGCCGCCACCCTCGCCGATGAAACCCGCCGGTTCACCCTCGG
>JAQTXO010000063.1 GCA_028688765.1 Acidiphilium sp.
GAAAATCGCGTTATGCTCGGAATCGACCGGCAGCAGCATCGCCCCGGCTTCGGCGATGGCGCGCAGGAACACCGCCCCGGCGGAAACCAGCGCTTCCTTGTTCGCCAGCGCGATCGCCCTGCCATTGCGCGCGGCGGCGAGGGTGGGTTCCAGCCCCGCCGTGCCGGTAATCGCCGCCATGGTCCAGTCGGTCGGCACCGCCGATGCGGCAATCACCGCCTCCCGCCCGGCTTCCGCACGGATGCCGCTGCCAGCGAGAGCGTCGCGCAGGGCGGGGTAGCCCGCTTCATCGGCGATCACCGCGACATCGGGGCGCAGCGCGCGGGCCTGTTCGGCCAGCAGGGCCGCATTACGCCCCGCGATCAGCGCGTTGACCCGGTAAAGGTCCGGCTCGGCCATCAGCAGGTCGATCGTCTGGGTGCCGACGCTGCCGGTCGAGCCGAGGATGGTCACGGTTTTCACCGCCATAGCGGTAAGCCTCCCTGGGCCAGTGCTGCGAGCAGGGCGGCAACCGGGGCCGCCGCAAGAACCCCGTCCAACCGGTCGAACAGACCGCCGTGGCCGGGAATGGTGTTGCCGGAATCCTTGACACCGAGCCGCCGCTTCAACGCGCTTTCGGCCAGATCGCCGATCTGCGAGACCACCGACAGAACGGCGGCGGGGAGAATGCCGAGCGGCCCGCCGGCAAAAATCATCCCGGCGAGGCAGCCGATGACAAGCCCGCCGATCGCGCCGCTGAGGGTTTTGCCCGGCGAGATTGCGGGGGCGAGTTTGCGGCCGCCGACGATGCGCCCCACGATATAGGCACCGATATCGGTCAGCCACACCACGAGCAGCAGGAACAGCACATCGTCCAGCCCGGTATCCGGCTGCATCCGCAGCCAGAGCAGCGACAGTGCCGGCACGATGGCGTAGGGCAGGCCCGCGAGCAGGAACCACGTGCGCGGCGGCGGCACATGATGGCTCAACGCCCGCCACTCGCGCAGCATGCCCACCACGAACACCAGAATCAGCAGCGCCCAGACCCAGCCGCCCATGATCAGCCCGAACAGCGCCACCGGGATCAGCACCGCCGCCGAGGCGGTGCGGATGCCGAGATCCTGGAACTTCGCCTTGCGGGATACGGGGGCGGTCAGTTGGGCACTCATCGCGCCGCGACAGGGGCGGGCCGCGCGCCGAACCGGCGATCGCGCCGGGCGTATTCCGCGATCGCGGCGGCGAGATTGGCCGGGCCGAAATCGGGCCAGAGCGTATCGTCGAAAATCAGCTCGGCATAGGCGGCCTGCCAGAGCAGGAAATTCGACAGGCGCTGCTCCCCGCTGGTGCGGATCACGAGGTCGGGGTCCGGCATGCCGGAGGTCGCGAGATGCGCGGTAAAGCCTTCCTCATCGAGGGCGGCGGGATCGAGCGCGCCGGCACGCGCTTCGAGCGCGATGCGCCGCGCCGCCGCGACGATCTCGGCGCGCGCCCCGTAGGACAGGGCGATCACGAGATTCAATCGCTCATTGCCTGCCGTCCGCGCCTCGGCATCGGCCAGTTCCTGGTCGAGCGCCGGGCCGAACCTGTCGCGCTCGCCGATCACATGGAGCCGTACCCCGGCCTCGGCCAGTTCCTTGAGTTCCGAGCGCAGATAATGCCGCAGCAGAAACGTCAGGTCGGTTACCTCATCCACGGGACGCCGCCAGTTTTCCGAGGAAAACGCGAACAGGGTGAGCCACCGCACGCCGTGATCGATCGAGGCCTCAATGGTCCGCCGCACCGCGCGCACCCCCTCGCGATGGCCGGCGGCGCGGGGCAGGCTGCGGCGCGCGGCCCAGCGGCCATTGCCATCCATGATGATGGCGATGTGGCGCGGGATCAGCGGCGGCGGCTGGCTGGACATGTCGGGGATCAGACCTGACGGATATCCTTGTCCTTTTCAACCAACAATTCGTCGATTTTCCTGATCATCGCATCGGTGAGCTTCTGCACCGCGTCCGACCAGTCGCGCATCTGGTCCTCGCCGATCTCGTGCTTCTTTTCGAGCGCCTTGATGGTTTCCATCCCGTCGCGCCGCACGCCGCGCACCGCGATGCGGGCTCCCTCGGCATATTTGCCGGCGGCCTTGGCAAGCTCGTTGCGGCGTTCCTCGGTGAGAATGGGCAGCGGCACGCGGATCATCTGGCCGTCCGGTTGCGGGTTGAGGCCGAGGCCGCAATCGCGGATCGCGGCGACGGTCGCGTTCACCATGGAGCGATCCCAGACCTGCACCGTCAGCATCCGCGATTCCGGCACAGCGATGGTCGCGACCTGATTGAGCGGCATCATGGTGCCGTAGGCTTCCACCTTGACCGGTTCGAGCAAGGCAGGGTTGGCCCGCCCGGTGCGCAGGCCGGAGAATTCGCGCTTGAGCGTGTCCATCGCGCCGTCCATCCGGCGGGACAGGTCCTGGGTGATACTGTCGAGATCGACGGGCATGGTCGGCTTCCTAGTGCTGTTCGAAGATGCGGGTGAACTTGCCCTCGCCGCGCATCACGGCGGCGAAGGCGCCCGGGGCGCGGATGTTGAACACGATGATCGGCAGGTCGTTCTCGCGGGCGATGCTGATGGCCGCCGCATCCATCACCGAAAGATCGCGGGACAGGACTTCCAGATAGGTCAGTTCGTGATAGCGCTCGGCATCCGCGACCTTGCGCGGATCCGCGGAATAGACGCCATCGACCTGGGTGCCCTTCAGCAGCACGTCGCACTTCATTTCGGTGGCGCGCAATGCCGCGGCAGTGTCGGTGGTGAAGAACGGATTGCCGGTGCCGGCGGCGAAAATCACCACGCGGCCCTTTTCCATATGGCGCTCGGCCCGGCGGCGGATATAGGGTTCGCACACCGCCGACATCGGGATCGCCGATTGCACCCGGGTCGGCACGCCGCATTTTTCGAGGGCGGACTGCATGGCGAGCGCGTTCATCACGGTGGCCAGCATGCCGATATAATCGGCCTGGGCGCGATCCATTCCGCCGGCGGCCCCGGAAATCCCGCGAAAGATATTGCCCCCGCCGATCACGAGGCAGACCTCCGCCCGCGTCGCCACCACATCGGCCACGTCCTGCGCGATGGCGGCGACGGTTTCGGTGTCGAGCCCGTAGTCGCGCTTGCCCATCAGGGCCTCGCCGGAGATTTTCAGCAGCGCGCGACGATAGTGCGGTTTGGCTTCATGGGTGATCATGGGGGCGTTTCATCCGATTCCGGCCGCCGGTGCAAGCCGGCCAGCGGCATCGGTCGCAAGCCGGCCAGCGGCGTCCGGCGCAAGCCGGCCAGTCGCGTCCGGCGCAAGCCGGTTGGCCGTGTTATGCGCGGGGCCATCGGCGTGACGGGCAAACAGCTCGAACAGGCGTGCGGTGACCGGACCCGGTGCGCCATCGGCGACCGGTGAGCCGTCGAGCCTGACGATCGGTTTGACGAACGAGGTGGCGCTCGTGAGGAATATCTCGCGCGCCGCGCGGAACTCCGCCTCGGTAAGGCCGCGCTCCTCGAAGCCGATGCCCGCCTCGTGCAACAATGTGGTAAGGGCGGCGCGGGTGCAGCCCGGCAGGATATGATCGTCGAGATGCCGGGTCCGCAGCACGCCCGTCGCATCCACCGCCCACACCGTGGTCGAGGAGCCTTCGGTCACCATGCCGTCGCGATCGATCAGGATCGCCTCGTAGCATCCCGCCTCGCGCGCCTTCTGCTTGGCGAGGCAGTTGGCCAGCAGGTTGACGGTCTTCACGTCGCAGCGGCCCCAGCGGATGTCGGGCACCGTGATCGCGCTGCCCGCCCAGGACGCCAGATCGCGCGGAAACGCCGCCCCGTGACGCGCGGTGATCACCAGCGCGGGCCTGACATGGCGCGGAAACGCATGATCGCGCCGGGCCACGCCGCGCGTGATCTGCATATAGACGATCCCCTCATGGACCCGGTTGCGCCTGACCACCTCGCGCAGCACCACCAGCAATGCGGCATCGTCCATCGGCGCGGGAATCGCGATTTCGCGCAGGGAGCGCGCCAGCCGCGCGAGGTGCAGGTCGGTATCGACGAAGCGCCCCTCATGAATATGGATCACTTCATAAATCCCGTCGCCGAACTGATAGCCCCGGTCCTCGATATTCACCGACGCCTCGGACTGCGCGCAGTACCGTCCATTGACATAGGCGATCCGGCTCATGGCTTGGTCGCCTCCGGCGGCACCGCCACCGGGTTCATCGGGCCGCTGTCGCGAATGCCGAGCACGGCGATGCCGAAAGCCGCGGCGAGGATACCGATCACGATCACCATGAGGCGGATGCGGTAGGACACGAGGTTGCTTGCCTGCAAGGTCGCGTGGTTCAGCACCACGGCGGCCCGCGCCATGCCGGCTGGGTCGGGGGACAAGGTTGCCAGGGTCTTCTGCCCGTTGATACCGAGCAGCGGCTTGGTCGCCACCAGTGCCGCCCGCATCGTGCCCGCATCGCCCGAGGCGGCCGCCTGCGCGAGCTGTGCCTCGACGATCACGCCGCGCATTCCGGGGATCGGCGACGCATAGGTCGCAAACACCCCGATCAGCGTGATCATCAGAAATCCGGTCAGCATCATGCCGATCCGCTGGCCCGAAATTCGCTCGCGCGCCGCCATTCCATCGCTCCATCGGTAAACGCCATTCCATGCGACCCCGTGCCCGCGCCGTCAATCCGGGGCACCCGGTCCCAGCCCGCCCGGTTGACAGATCGGCCCCGTCTTTCCATAAGCCGCGCAACCCGAACGCACAGACCCGAGACAGATATCATGAAAATTCGTAACTCCCTCCGTTCCGCCAAGGCCCGCGACAAGAATTGCCGCGTGGTCCGCCGTCATGGTCGCGTCTACGTGATCAACAAAAAGAACCCCCGGATGAAAGCCCGCCAGGGCTGAAGACGGCGCGGCGTTCCCCGCGGACGCCGCATCACGACCGGCTGGACTTATGCGCCGGCCGAAGTTCGGGAATGCTTTGCGTTACACGTTGCGGATGATACAACCCTCGTTTGAAGGGTGGTCCCAATGATTTCGCTACCAAAACCCAAGGCTGATGTCCTCGCGCGGCGCGATGCCGTGCATCAGGGTCTGCGCGCCATCATGCGCGATCGTGGCGTGATCACCGACCCGACCAAGCTGAAACCCTACGAAACCGACGGTCTGTCGGCCTATCGCCAGATGCCGCTCGCCGTGGTGCTGCCCGAAACCACCGAGGATGTCGCGGCGATCCTGCGCTTCTGCCACGAAAACGGCGTCCGCGTGGTGCCGCGCGGGGCAGGGACCTCGCTCGCCGGCGGGGCGCTGCCGCTGGAGGATGCCGTGGTGATCGGCATGATGCGGATGAACCGGATCGTCGAGGTCAATTATCGCGACCGCTACGCCGTGGTGCAAGCGGGGGTCACCAACCTCGGCATCACCAAGGCGGTCGAGGCGGATGGATTTTTCTATGCACCCGACCCGTCGAGCCAGCTCGCCTGTATGATCGGCGGCAATATCGGCATGAATTCCGGCGGGGCGCACTGCCTGAAGTATGGCGTGACCGCGAACAACGTGCTCGGCATCAAGCTGGTCACCATCGAGGGCGAGATCCTCGAACTCGGAGGCACCCATCTCGACACCGCCGGGTATGACTGGCTCGGCATCGTGATCGGCAGCGAAGGTCAACTCGGCATCGCCACCGAAATTACCGTGCGCATCCTCCGCGCGCCGGAAGGCACCCGTGCCATGCTCGCGGCGTTCGACGGCAACGAGGTCGCGGGGGCCTGTGTCGATGCGATCATTTCCTCGGGCATCATTCCGGTGGCGCTGGAATTCATGGATCGCCCGGCAATCCACGCCTGCGAGGCCTTCGCCCATGCCGGATATCCGCTCGATGCCGAGGCGATGCTGATCATCGAGGTCGAGGGCTCGGTCGCCGAGCAGGACTGGCTGCTGGGCCAGATCAAGGAAATCTGCGCCCGCTTCAACCCGATCAGCCTGAAAGTATCGCAATCGGCCGAGGAATCGGCGGCGATCTGGAAGGGCCGCAAGGGCGCGTTCGGCGCGGTGGGACGGATTTCGCCCGATTATCTGTGCATGGACGGCACCATCCCGACCAGCACGCTGCCGCTGGTGCTGCGCCGGATCGGCGAGATGAGCACGCAATACGGCCTGCAGGTGGCAAACATCTTTCACGCCGGGGATGGCAATCTTCACCCGCTGATCATGTTCGACGCGAACGATCCCGCCAGCATGCACAAGGCCGAGGCGTTCGGTGCGGACATATTGTGCCTCTGCGTCGAAGTCGGCGGCTGCCTGACCGGCGAGCATGGCGTGGGCGTCGAAAAACGCGATCTGATGCGGGTGCAGTTCACCGAAATCGAGCTCGAACAACAGCGCCGGGTCAAATCGGCGTTCGACCCCGAATGGCTGCTGAACACCGCGAAGGTCTTTCCCCTGCAGCCCGGCACAGCGTCCGCAGGGCCGGATGCCTTGCCCCAGGCCGCATGATCGCCCCCGGGGACGAGGCGGGTTTCGCCAGCGCGATCGATGCTGCGGCGGCCGCGCGCACGCCGCTCACGATCGAGGGACTCGGCTCGAAAGCCGGCTTTCTGCGCCCGACCCAGACCGCCGACACGCTCAGCACGCGCAACTTCGCCGGGATTCCGCTCTACGCCCCGCAGGAACTCATCATCACCGCCCGCGCCGGCACCACGCTCGCGGCGGTCGAGGCGAAACTCGACGAGGGCGGCCAGCACGTCATTGCCGAGCCACCTCAGTATGCCTTTCTCGACGCACCGGACCAGTCGATCGGCGGCATCGTCGCGGCCAATCTGTCCGGGCCGCGCCGCATCGCCTGGGGCGCGATGCGCGATCACCTGATGGGCATCCGCGCGGTCACCGGGCGTGGCGAGATCATCCGCTCCGGCGGGCGGGTGCTCAAGAACGTCACCGGTCTCGATCTGTGCAAGCTGTTCGCAGGCTCCTACGGAACGCTCGGCGTGATCACCGAACTCACTCTCAAAATCCTGCCGAAGCCCGAGGCCACCGGCACGGTGATGATACGCGGCCTGCGCCCGGACGATGCGGTACGCGCCCTGTCGGTGGCGCTTGGATCGCCGTTCTCGGTCTCCGGCGCCGCCTACCTGCCGCAGGAAGCCGCCATGGCGGTCGGGTTCGAAAACACCGTCACCATCGCCCGGATCGAGGATTTCGCCGCCTCGGTCGCCTACCGCACCGAGGCGCTGGCAGGATTGCTGAAAAAGTTCGGCCCCGCCAATATCCTCGACACACCGGCCAGCCTGACCCTCTGGCGCGCGGTGCGTGACGCCGAACCTTTGCCGATCCAGCCGGGCGATGCGGTCTGGAAAATATCGGTCCGTCCCTCCTATGGGGCCTCGATCCTCCATGCCGGTCACGCCGCCGGGTTGTTCGGCTATCTCGACTGGGGCGGCGGCCTCGTGTTCCTCACCGGCCCTGCCACCGATGAAGCCCATGCCGCCGTGATCGCCGCCGCGCGCCGTGCGAAGGGCGAATGGTGGCTGTTACGCGCCCCGGAGCGGCTGCGCCTGAGCGAGGATGCCATGCCGCGCATCCCGCCCGGCCTCGCCGCGATCCGTCAGCGGGTCGTCGCCGCCTTCGATCCCGCCGGCATCCTCAACCCCGGGCGCATGTTCGCGGCCTGAAACCGGAATCCGATGCAGACCAATTTCTCCGCCGCCCAACTGGCCGACCCCGAGATTGCGGTCGCCGATAAAATCCTGCGCTCCTGCGTCCATTGCGGCTTCTGCACCGCGACCTGCCCCACCTTCGTCACGGTGGGCGACGAGGATGACAGCCCGCGTGGCCGGATCTACCTGATCAAGGACATGCTCGAAACCGGCGCCCCGGCCAGCACGCCGGTCGCGTTCCATCTCGACCGCTGCCTGTCCTGCCTCGCCTGCATGACCACGTGCCCCTCGGGCGTCGATTACATGCACCTGATCGACCATGCGCGCGTCGTCGTTGAAACCACCTACCGGCGCCCGCTGCACGACCGGCTGCTGCGAGCCGTCCTTGCCGCGATCCTGCCCTATCCCGACCGTCTGCGCCTCGCGCTTCGAGGTGCCGCGATCGGCGGCATCGCAGCCGGTTTGATCGGCGGGAGCAGCGTGATGAGCCAGCGGCTCAGGGCGATGTTCAAACTCGCGCCGGGTCGCCTGCCCCCGGCGGGCGCGACCGAGCGGCCCGGCGTGTTCCCGGCGATCGGGGAACGCCGCGCCCGGGTCGCCCTGCTCGCGGGATGCGCCCAGCAGGTGCTCGACCCCGGAATCCACGACGCCACCATCCGCCTGCTGACCCGCATGGGGATCGAGGTGGTGGTGGCCAAAGGAGCTGGGTGTTGCGGCGCGCTCACCCATCATCTCGGCAAGCACGCGGCGGCGCTCGATTTCGCCCGCGCCAATGTCGCTGCCTGGACGCGCGAACTCGACACCACCGGCCTCGATGCGATCGTCACCGACACATCGGGCTGCGGCACCGTGCTGAAGGATTACGGCTTCCTGCTGCGCGAGACGCCCCTCGCCGCCGAGGCGGCGCGGATCGCCGCCCTCGCGGTCGACATCACCGAACTGCTCGCAAGGTTCGATTACCAGCCGAGCCGCGCGATGGAGCGCCCGATCGTGATCGCCTATCACGCCGCCTGCTCGCTGCAACACGGCCAGCGGGTGACGGATGCGCCGAAATCCCTGCTGCGGCGGGCCGGTTTCACCGTGGTCGAGCCGCGTGATCCGCATCTGTGCTGCGGTTCGGCGGGAACCTACAATCTGTTGCAGCCCGAAATCGCTGACCAGCTGCGCCAACGCAAACTCGATACCATCATGCCGCTGAAACCCAATGCGATCGCGGGCGGCAATATCGGCTGCCTCACCCAGCTCGCCGGGGCGGGTCTGCCGACGATCCATACCGTCGCACTGCTCGACTGGATGGCCGGTGGCCCCCGTCCCGCCGCCCTGCCGAGCGATGCGGCGATCGAGGCGACCCGCCCGGTTGCCGCGGCGTTCATGGATGAGGAATCGACCTGGACCTGATGCGGCGTTAACCCCGCCTCAACCTGGCGGTGACAGACTGGGCCGATGGAGAGGTCGCCGCCCGGAACAGCACCCGGAACAGCATCCGGAACAGCATCACGCGCAAATGCTCGCGCTTGCGGGCAGCTCGCGCTCATCGCGGTCGCGATCAATCTGCTGACCAGCGCGCGCTCGATCCCGGCGGTCCTGCGCGGCGGGCTGATCGACCCCGACAGTTTCATGCGCCTCGTTCGCATCGAGCAGGGGCTTCGCATCGGCCATCTGGTCAACATGGTGCAGCGCGACGATCTCGGTACGCCCCTGCTGATCGAATGGTCGCGCCTGTTCGATGCGCTCATTGTCGGTCTCGCCGCGCCGCTGGTGCCGTGGCTGGGGTGGCACCGGGCGTTGTTCGTCGCAGGTGTCGCCACGGGACCGCTCTCGGTCGCCGCCCTCGCCGTCAGCATCGCCTTTGCGGCGGCGCCACTCACCCGGCTGCATGGCCCCCGCGCCTCATTTCTCTGGACGGTCCCGATCATCGGCCTGCTCCTGCCGGGACTCCGCAGCTTCGCCACGTTCGGCATCATCCATTACCACATCGCCCAGATCGCGCTCGTCGCACTGACCGGCGGATACGCACTGCAACTCGGCCAGTCGGGAACTGCCCGTTCCGCCGCGAGCCTGAGCGGCGGCATTGCGGGCGGCTTTGCCATCTGGATGATGCCGGAGACCATGCCGTTCGTGCTCCTGATCTTCGTGGCACTCGGCTATCTGTGGCTGTTCCGCCCGATCGGCGGGGCGATCGCCCGGCTCGGCGGCGGGTTTGCCGCCACCCTCGCGCTTGCTCTGGTCATCGATCCGCCCCATGGCGGTCCGCTGGTCCCCGAGATCGACCGGCTCTCGATCGTCTATGCCGCGCTCGGCATCGCCGTTGCCCTCGCCGGGCTCTGGCTCGCCTGGCTCGATCGCCGCAATCACCCGCCGTTACCCCGCGCGATCCTCGGGATCGGCGGTGCCTTGCTCGCCTTCGCCCTCTGGCTGGCGCGGTTTCCGACCGTCGCCCTCGGGCCGTATGGATTGATCCCCGCCGACCAAATGCGCGTCTTCTTCGGCAACATGTCTGAAACCCAGCCGGTGCACGGGTTCGTCCAGGCGGCGATGCTGCTCGGTCCCGGCGGCCTTGCCC
>JAQTXO010000560.1 GCA_028688765.1 Acidiphilium sp.
ATTCAGAGATAGTCTATCTATATTGTTTGAGCGATATTCAGCGGTGTTTTGCGCTCAGGGTTGTCACTGACGCACCGATGCAATAACCAGCCAGAAGTATGCATTTGGCACCTTGCAAAATAAACGCAATGCGTTTATACTACGGCCCATAGTGCAAGGAGTCAAAATGCTCAACGTCAAAGACTATCCGGGTTGTATTTCAGTCGAAGCCATGCGGCGCTGCTTCGAGGGGTTGGTTAAGGGCACGTCCGCGTTTGCCAAAAATACCCCTCTTGGCATTGTCACGATCAACGACCGGTTTAGCCACTACGCCGATCCCGACACAGATACGCTGTGGCTGGGGTTTGCGATGGGCATGCGCTGCGCTGAACGTATTGAAAAAGCGAAGGCGACTCAGCCGTGATTCAGATGGTTCGCTATTACCGAATTCCGGCAGGGCGAAATGCCGGGGTCGTGGTCGCGTTTGGGGATTGGCCCGAGCGCGTCCTGAAGCATCGCGGTTGGACGCCGGAGCGTTGTGTCTGCTACCGGGTGGCCACCGAGAAAGAGCATGAGTGGCTGGCCTCCTGTTTGCGCTTCCAGGCTTTTCATTACCCGACCGTTGAAGGGCTGCTGGCTGACGAAGCGCAAATTATCGAGCTGGACGTTTTGACACGTATCGCGGCTGCATTGCATTAAGGAATTCCATGGACGCCAAACATACCTGAGTCGATGTCATCCAGCGTGAAGTTGGTCGCTGGAATACTGACATTGCTCTTGGCTGGGAAGCTGGGCTGCAAGGCAAGGAGCGGCGGTTTGGGCGTCTCTTTGACCGGCATCCTCCTGAGCATTTTCTTGAGCCTCAAAATCACGCTCGCTACATGGACTGGCTGCTCGGCCATGAGAAGGCGACCCGATATCGTAGTTTCGAATTGCTGCGGTCAGTTCACTATGTCGGCAAAAACGAAAACGGCCCGGTAAAAGGCGTCTACAAAGGCTGGAGCATCAGGCGCGGCCAGGTCATCTCCCGCCTGATCGACAAGCATGGCTGCTATGGCGATGTGTATTTCTACTACTTTGAGGGCACGAAGATCGTTCGTACCCACAAGTGCGGGATTTGAGGAGGTTGGTATGGGTGTTCGTGCAGGACAGGGCTACGGAGCCAAAAAACCGAAACGGCTCCTATGCCCTTGCTGCGGGAAGAAAGGCGTGACGCAATGGAAAGCAACAGCGTCTGGTTTGATGCGCTACTGCCAGTATTGCCAAGCGTCCTGGAGCGAGGCGGGCTGGGAGCTTGCCTTGAAGCAACAAGTCCACTCTAGTAATCCGTGAGGTCAATAAATCATGCGGCTTAATTCTCTTTTGATTGGTGATGGAATCTATGAACTCAGCAAGGCATACCGCGCTGGGGCGCAAGCAATGCGGGATTCGATCTCGTTCCGCCACAACCCGTATCGCAAGACCGATAGTCAAGAGCATTACGACTGGGAATGTGGGCATACCAATGAAGCAGAGGGAGAACATTTCCGCTTTGGCGTGGATGTCATCAATGCGCCGCTGAATGGACGTTTTTTTGAAGAAGACTCTGCCGTGCCCCGCGACACGGAAGGGTGCGTGGATTCCGATTGGTATCGCGCCCAGATCATTAAGGAGCACTAATTGAGTCTCGAACTTGTATCCCTGACCGGTGCAGACGATCATGTTGCCCCAGAGGCACTGGCGGCGCTATCCGCTCAATATCCGTTAGCTGAGTGGGCCATTCTTGTGTTCCCCGAAAAAGAAGGCACCCCGCGCAATCCTTCGGCGCAGTGGCGGGAAAAGTTCCTTTCCCTTGAGTTGCCCCATACGGCGGCGCATTTGTGCGGGACGCAGATTTTCCGTGAGCTTTCGACTCCGGAAACAGCCAAGGTGCGAATTGCCGAGTTGTCGCGCTATGGTCGCGTCCAGTTGAATATCAATGCCCGTCGTCCTGAATTTACCGACGATGAAGTGCTGTCCATCTATCGCAAGCTGCTTGACGCCGGTTTGCATCTGATTCTTCAGCACCACGACGGGTCGTGGCGAGTCATTCAAAAGTTTGTTGCCGATGCCGCTCCGGAAAGCCTGTCTCGCATTGCCCTTCTTTACGATGCATCAAAGGGTACGGGGAAACGCCCCGAGTTTTGGCCTCCGATGTCCACTGTTGGCTCGGTTCCGCTCTTTTGTGGTTACGCGGGCGGGCTGGGGCCGGATGTGCTGGATGAAGAGTTGCCGCGTATCCGCGAAGCGGCAACTGCGTGGCGTGACCTTCCTTTTTGGATCGACATGGAGTCGGGAGTTAGGACGAATAACGAGTTCGATTTGTCCAAAGCGGAGACTGTCTTGCGTATTGCATCCAGAACTGATCGTTCTTTGGTGCGCAGTGGAGTTTATTTTGCATCCAAGGTTGTGCATGCCCATCGGTGGCAGGCGCAGCGAGCTTCTGGTGTTACCACGACATCTTCTTGGATTGATGAGGCCGGAGAAGGTCAGACAGCAGACTATGCGGAACTGTCTGAGCGTTGTCTGACCGAGATCGCCAAATCCGAACGTCTTGTGTTGTTTTGCCAGCCAGGCGAAATCT
>JAQTXO010000064.1 GCA_028688765.1 Acidiphilium sp.
GTGCCACTCGGATTTTTTTAAGAGTGTAAGATGCTGATATTATGCGGTTTATTCGAGGCACTGCTAAATATGGGGTAAGGCAGAACCACCGGCCCCGCATCGGTCTCGGCAAACGTCGCCTCGATCAGATAATTCACCGACTGCCCCGAGCTGACCGGCGCGGCCAAAGTGAACGTCACCGGATCGAGATTGATCCCCATTTTCACGATCTGCTCGGATGTATCCGCCGCCAGACTGCCATAGGCGTTGGCATCGACCGGCCCGAACTGGGTGATCGAACCCGGGGCCAGCGTGATGGTCAAGGACGCCGGCACACTCGGCAGGCAGCCCAGCCCGTCCGCTACCATCGTGGTGCCAAGCACGGCAGCACTCAAAGCACCGATCCCGACCAGCACGTTGCGATTGATGTTAAGTATATCGGTGTCGAGCGGAATGGCGCCCGGATAGACAATGGTGCGATCCATGAATATTCCTTTGATTGACTGTCGATGATTGTCGTCAGGCGGCGCCTCAGTCGGACAAGCGCGTCCACGCGACTGCATTGACCGGAAGCACCGCGACGATGGCAGCATAGATGTCGTTATCGTCGATCAGCCCCGGATCGTCGGCAAGATCGCTCCAGGCGAGCGGTGCCACGCCATAGCCGCCCGGGCCCAGATTATATCCGCCATCATTGCCGGTTGCCGCCACGACGGGACGATAGACGGTAAGGAAGCATTGATACGGCAAATCAAGATTGCCATATCCTCCAACTGTATTGTATCCGATTGTATTCGAATTGTACCCGCCAGTGTCGAACGTGTTGAACGGCTCGAATACCACCGGCGCCCGGCCTGTCTCAGCCGTCACCGCCGCGATCAGCGCCGCTCGTGTCGCCCGGGGTGCCAGTAACCCGGCGCGAATGCGGGCACTGAACACCGCATCCGTCTCGCCCACCCGGCGCGCGAGACCGGGCCCCCCATAATCCTGCGCGGCCATGTCCAGAAACGCCCCGCTTGCCGTCGCGATTCTCGTCTGGCTGGCAGCAAAGCCGATCAGCCCATAAAGCGTAGCCCAGAGCGCCGCGAGACCACCGAGCACCAGATCGAGTACCGGCGTCTGGTCCGCGAACCATCGCGCCGGCAGAACCAGCTTCAACCGGGCGATCATGTCGGAAGTACTGCCCTTGGCCACGCCGCCGACCTGGCTGGATTGAGTGCCGCTCATCTCAACCCACACTGATCGTGCCGGTGCGCACAACCCCGAAGATTGGCGGCACGATATCGGCGGCCGCCCCGTTAAGCGTCAGATCCGTGACATTCACGACGGCAGCAGACGCATCGTAAGCCAGCTGAACGAGCCGCGAGTACGGCAGGCTCGCTCCCACCGGAAGCGCCTCGATATAGGAGGCGATCGCGTTGGTCACGGCCGCGATCGCCGCAGCGGACTGGGCCCCGGTCGCGAGGCTCAGCGTCAACGATACATTCGCCACCACCACCACCGGCCCCTGCACCGCAAACCGCGTCCCGACCGGACGAACCGCGTTGACGACGGCAGCAATCGTCGCCAGCAGGCTGGCCGGCGGTGCCCCGGTGCCGTTATCCACGGTCACCACGAAACTCCCCGGGCTCGGCGCCCCGGTCTGGTCGACATTTTCGTCGATCTCGACCGAAAGCCCCTGCTGAACCCCCGCAATCGCCGCCTCGATCGCACCCGGCGTGGCGCGCGCCAGACTTGCGAGATAATTTCCGAACCGCGCCTTGAATGCCGCATCGCTTTCGGCATCGAGTCCGCCGCTCGTCGGTGCTGCATTCGTCACGGTATCGATCCCCGGGATCGCCGACGTCAGTAACCCGATCATGCCGCCCAGCACATCACCCGCCGCGCCTGCCACCAGGGCCGCAACCGGCAGGTCGATCGACCCGATCCCCGCCGCCAAATTATATCCCGGCGGCGCTGGCCCATACGCCGGGTTGGTCGCATCGGCGGTCACCGCGAAACTCTGCGTGCCGTCGCTGGTCATCACCGTGGTCCCAACCGGAATGAAAGCGGCCAGAACCGGCGCAAACCGCCCGAACGTCACAATGCCCGCCGCAGTCGATGCCGGCAGTCGCGCGAACCCGAAATCCGCCCCGAAACTGTCGCAATCGCTACCGCTGCTGGTCGCGAGACGCGTCGTCTGCAACACCTCGACGATCAGCCATTGCAACCACAGGCCCAACGACGCATTCGCCTCCAGAATGGCGCGCAGGACCGAACCCACAGTCAAATCCAGCACCTGCGTGGCCGCGCCCTGCACGGCAGCCGCCATCTGCTCCACCATTGCCGTGAAGTTCTGCAACGATAACTGCATGGAATTTCCTCTGAAACGTCAAATGCGCGAACCCACCGTTCACAACGGCAGGGTCAACGCCGCACTCTGTCCGCTCACCGCATCCTGATAGGCAATCGTCAGCCCGATCCCCGCCGGATTACCGGCAGCGACCGTGATCTGCGGCAACGGTGACGAAGCGACCCTGCTCTCAGCCGCAATCTGCGCCCGCGCGATCGCCGCCACCGCAGCCTCCGCGCCCGCCGCACCGACGAACTGACCCAGCCCCGCACCAAAGCTCAATTGCCAGATGTAATCGCCGGGATTCGTCAGCAGCCGCCGGAGCACGCGCTGTTCGGTCAGGGCCGAACCCGCAGCCAGAGCCAGATCCCCCCCGGCATCGATGGCCAGATCCCCCCCGAACACCAATCCCGCGTCCGCCATCAGACCACCGCCGATGTCGTGCCGGTCTGCCCGCCTTGGGGGTCCGGATGAACATGCCCGTCATAGCCCTGGCGCAGCGCATCGACACTGCCATGCTGCCCGCCCAGATCCGAGATTTCGCCACTGACCATCAAATTCCCCTCGATCGAAACCGTGCTCGCCTGCATTGCGATCGTGCCGTCATTCCGCAGCTTGATGAACGACCCGCTCTGATGCACCAGCCAGAACTCGCCCACCGGCGTCGCCGGCGGCGCATCGGCGCTCGACCACACCCGCCCGAGCACCACCGCCTGCTCCGAATCCCCTTCCTGGCCTAACACCAGCACCTGATCGCCGGGCGAAAGCGGTGCGGCCATCCCCCACCCGCCCCCGACCCAGGACGTCAGCACCGGCAACCAGCCGGAGAGCAGATTTTCCGGCTGCATCATCACCCGTGCGGCATAAGCCGCCGTATCGAAACTCGCGACGACACCGAACCGCGCCTGTCCACTCAACCCGTCGAGTGCCGCCGCCCGCGCTTTTACGGCATTCCAGAACGCATCCATCATATCACCTGCAGCGCTTCGAACCGTTGCACGAACCCGCCAATCACATCGACATGCCGCTCGATCGTCCGGATCCGATACGACGTATCGAACCCCGTTCCGGTCCCCGCCAGTACGAACACGCTGCCCGGCATGAGCGATAAGTCCCCCGGCATGCTGCCCCGCAAAAGCACCGCCTGCGCCGCCAGTTCCGCCTGATGCGCGCTGGCCAGCTGCGCGGCCTCCCCCTGCGTCAGGTTCGGCCGCACCAGCGTGACTCCGCCGGACGAACCGACGCTGCTGGAAACAGCCTGTTTCGATTTGGGGTTCCAACTCGCCACCGTCACTTTCGGCGTGCCGAGCCCGACCGCCCGATCCACGACCAGCGAGATAAAATCCTGCCCGTAGTGCAACACGGTCTGAACCGCATCGGTCACCGGCGCGAAATTCAACGTCGTTCCCGTCACCGAAAGCGCAAATTGCTCCGTGAGCGCGAGCCCGGCCAAGAGATCCCAGCGCGTCATATGCCGCGAATGCAGCGCCAGTGCCGTCCGGGTGTGCGCCAACTCGTAATATTGCCCGACCGGCGTGCTCGTCGCGGTCACCGCCGCCGCCAGCCCCGCATCGGCGGCAAACTGCGATGCGATCTGGCTGGCGGTCTGATTGGCGAAACTCTCGGTCACCTCGGCATCGATCAACCGCGCCGACAGATCGCGCCCGCTCACCACCGCCTGCCCCCGGCCGAAATCCACGGCGACATTATCGATCTGCCCGACCAGCAACGCCCCGCCCCCCGCGCCGATCCCGGCGAGAAACCCGCCCCCGATCCCGATACCGATACCGACACCGACACCGACACCGACACCGACCGAAACCACACCCGACCCAAGCGCGGCGAAATAGCCCGCACCGCCCGGCACCGCGCCGGTCGCAAACACCACCCGAAAGCGATCGGCGGAAAAATGCCCGCATTGCACCAGTTCGAGTTCGATCGCACCACCCACCGTCATCCCGTCGATCGTCACCGCAAGCGAAACCATCCGCGCCGTGGCACTCTCAGACATCCGCGATCCCCCCGCCCGCAGCCGGGTCCACCGCCGGGATGACCAGTTCGACCACGCCGTTCAACACCGGATCATCGAGGTTGTTAAGCTGTGCGATCCGGATCCACTGCGTCGCATCGCCAAGATACTGCGCGGCAATCGCGAACAGATTGCCGCCCGCCACCGTCACCACTGTCCCGCTCAAAGCGCACCTATCCCGATATTCGCCACCGCCCGGCCCAGATAGGCCTGGGCCGCTGCCGCCCCGGCCAGCATGGCGGAAGACGCCCCGATCACCCCCATCGCCGCGATCGGCACCGCGGCACCCACACCTGCCGAAAACGCCGTAACCGCGCCATCGAGCGACGCACCCGCCGCGGTGATCACGCCGGAAACCTCGGTCTGCGCCGCCGTCACTCCGGCTGCCGCCGTACTCGAAACCCCGGCCAGCGAAACCCCGCTCAACCCCGCGAATCCCGCGGCACTCGCAATATCCAGGCCCGCCTGCACCAGAGCAGAAGGCAAAGCCGTCACCAGGTTTTCAACCGCGACGAGGGCAATCCTGAACGGGATCCACCACGGTTTGCGATATGCCGCCTCGAACGAGGCGATCACCACCTCATAGGCGAACCCGCCCCACACCAGCGGCACCGCAATCCCCGCATCGCGCGCAATCCCCAGCGTCTGAGCCCTCGTCTCGGCATCCGGCCCCGAAAAAACCCCGGCAAACCCGATCTCTGTGGCCGCCGCACCCAACGTATCCACGATCCGCCCACCCCCCACCGGCTGATGAATCGCGAGGCGCTGCACGCCGCCGAAGGTAATCTCCGCCGGGATCTCAAAATCCCGGAACGCCACGCCACCCAGAGTGACCGCGACAGTCGCCATGAACATTCTCCCGATTTCAGAATCCCGGCTTGCGCCCGGCAAAGATCGGCGACATCCGGGCATCGAACCCCGTGACGCCCGAAGGTGGCCGCCGCGCCTCGTCCCCGAACAATTCACCCATGATCCGCATCATGTCCGGTGGCGCCACAGCTGCAGGCACCTTCATCACTCCACTCGCAGCATCATCGGCATGTCCCGCCCGCGACCATCCAGTCCGCCCGGCCCGATGCGGATCGTCAGCCCCTTTGTGCCAATCCCCATCGCGCGGGTACCGTTCCTTCATCCGGTCCGTCCCGGCGTAAGGCGCCCGGTACTCCGCCGCACCCTCCGCAAACATCCCCCGCGAACGCCCAACCGGTGCAAAAGCGCGTCCCGAAGCGGGTTGTCCCCGTACCGAACGCCACCCTCCGCCAACAGCCCGCCGCCCCTGACCGAACCCGCCCGTCCTGCCCGACCTCAGCCCCGCATCCGTCCCTGCTCGTGCGCCGAAGTCTTCCCACCGGTACCGCTTCACCCCCGGCAGCAGGCCGGACACGCTCCTGCCCATCGGCATTCGGATCGCCGGCATCCCCTCCCGCATTGTCCATCCCGAGCCGGAACGAAACATACCTGCGAGCTGCCACCGAGCGGGCATCGACCGCGCCAGACCGGGTCCCGCATCCGCCCCCCGTTCGCGCCATCGCCCGGAGCCGGCGAAGCGCGCCACCACCGATCGCACCACCCGCTCATGCGCCATGGCTCCGGCACCGCCCCGAAGCGCCCGTTCGCCCTGATACCAGGCCACGCGATCCCCTCGTTTCATCGCCCCCGCGCGAGCCGCCACCGGTGAGATCAACCCGCGCATCGCGCGACCGAAATCGACCCCCGCATACCCCCGCATCCCCGGCGTCGCCTGGCGCTTTCCCGTAGCGAGCACCGCGCGCCGCGGTGCAAAGCGTCCCTCCGGCCTGCGGCTCCGCCTGACCAGCGACGTCCATTTGCGCACATAACGGGCGTAGTGTGCGCCGGTCGTGTCGCGTGTCGTCCTCATCGATCCACCCACGTCATGCTTGCCCAGTCGAAATCCAACCCGTCGAGTTCACCGCATGCAACGACGAAGGCCACGCGCTCCGCCTCGCCAAGCGTCATCGCCACGTCGAACGGCACCCCGCGCCCGACCAGATACAGGCAGTCGATCAACGCAGGGTGCCGGCTCAGTTTCCCGCCAGGGCCTTCACTGTCGCGGGATCATCCGGCGCACTCGCCAGCGCCACGGCCTCGATGCCATCCTCGCCCAACCGCTCGACCGCGTTTTCCACCGCCGCCTCGCTCGCCGGAAACAGCAGCGGCACCCCATCGATCGCGGTCACCGCCGCGGCCAGCGAGGCGACACCGAGGTAAACCTCGTTCACCGCCAGCTCCGCGCCCAACGCCTTGTACAACCGCAGCCGGTCCAGCATCGTGAGATCCCGCAGCGTCAGCTGCCGCCCCCGCGCGTCCTCGATCCGCCGTTCGCTCATACCCGCTTCCTGGTCGAGGCAAAGAAATCGAGCTTCTGCGCCACCGGCATGTCGCCCCGGAACATCCCCGCCGAGGTCAGCTTGAACACCACGCCCTCATACTGATAGGTCGAGGTCGAGCCATCCACTTCACTGACATACTGATAGAGCGTCCCCGGCGCGATCGCCTGCCCCGCGAGATACGCAAGCTCGATCTGCGCCATGAAATCGTCCGCCGCCGAACTCCCCCGATCGAGCGCGAAACTCCCCTGCCACCCGCGCGGCAGCTCGGCCCCGAGCTGCACCCCATCGAGCCGGTCCACCCGCACGCTCTGGGTCACCTGGCTGACCTCGAAACCGGTCACGTAAGCCAGATCGATCCGCCCGAACGGCCCCATGACGACAATCTGGCAGTCATTTCCAACCGAAAAACTATTATACGGCATGTTCTATCGTCCTTATACAGTACCCTGCGGCAACGTCTGCTGACTGACCTGAACAGTCTGCCCGCCTTCGACATTGACGATGAATTTCTCATTGATCGACTGATACTGAACCTGCACATTCGCCTGCACATAGCCGAGTGCCGTGCGCGATTGCGGGTTGTTCGAAATATCGCACACCACCGCGAACGGCAGCGATCCATCGGTCGAACCCAGCATCTTCTGCCCGAGCATCGCATTGAGAAACGACAGCAATGTGGAGCGGATATTCTGGAACAGCGTGGCATTCACCAGCTGCCCGACATACGCCCCCATCCCGGCTGACAGCGTATCGGCGATGTAATTGGTCATGCGGGTATAGTTATCGCCGTTGGTTGCACTGTTCGACGAGGTATTATGCCCGCCCCGCACACCCCAATACGCCCCACCCGGCTGCGGATTACTGATCACGTCGATCCCGGCTGACAGCAACACCGACAAATCCGCCGTCGAATACGTACTGCTGCTCCCCGCGACCGCCTGGCCCGATTTCTGGCTACCCACCACGCCATAAAGCTGCTTGTTGAGCGATGATTGCTCAGGCGACAGATTGGCCAGAATCCCCGCGGCAAACCCCTGCGGCGATACCAGCCGGGTGATGCCGTTCGCCTGATCGTACCACCAGATCCAGTCGCCGAACATCAGCTTCGCCGCATAGGAATCGATCCCGGCGGTCTGCATCGTGGTCACGGCGTTCGTAATCGTGTCACCGGGCGGCCCGGCCAGGATCATATAGCAGCCCTCGTCGAGCCCGAACGCAACCGCCACGCTCCACTGCGTCGAATCATCGAGATCCGCCAGCACGACGATGCTGCACCCCTGCCCCCGCAACGCATACATCCCCGACCGTGGCAACACGTCCTGCCCCACCACCATCCCGGAGGTCAGCCCGGTCGCGCCATCGCTTCCCGGCGTGCCGGAAGAGAACGGAAACACCCCGCTCGACGGGGCGAGCGAGGAGGTCCCCGCCGTTGCCGTCACCAGTTGCGACGCCCCGCGCAGCGGTCCGGTCCCGTTATTGATCGCCGTCGCCACCGCCGCCCAGAACGCCGCACCGGTCCCGACGATATTGTTGAACACCTCCACCGTGCCGCCCGGCATCGCGATGGTCACCTGCCACGAATTCGCAGCCGACCCGGTCGATATCGTCGCCACCAGCGAATTACCCAGGCTGCCGGTATAAAGCGCGGTCAGCGTCAGCGCGCCGAGAATCGAGACCGAAGCGGCAGTGTCGGTCCCGTCGGTCACCCGCACGCACCGGAAGTTCGACGCCCCCTGCTGCACCCCGATCGCAACCACCGTCCCCATGTCGTATTGCCGGGGCATCACCGGCCCGAACCCGGTGGCATAATCGCCCATCGAGCCCACGATCACCGGCTGATCAACCGGCCCCCAGCTCGCGCTGCCCACCACGCCCATCACATTGGTCGGCACCCCGTTGAGCAGCAACGTCTGCGGCGGCACGATCTGGACATACAGGTCAGGAACGATCAGCGCGGTGGTATTCAACGCACCCGCTTGCGAAATCGGCATGCCTTATTCCCCCGCCATGACGCGCACGACCGACTGGGCATGGCCCTCCGCCAGAATCGTCGCCATCGTCGTTGCATCGGTGATCACGTCACCCCGTTTGAAGCCGCCGAACGGCTTCACCACCACGAACTTGATTGTCATGAAGTCTCCTCAGCCGGACAATCCGGCAATAAACGCACCATCCGCTTCAATACCGCCCACGCCGAACATCATCGCCGGCGTCATATCGGCCAATGTTGTCGGATATTCGACAGTATAAATAATATCCCGCCGATATAGCGCCGCATCCGCGCCCGCATCCGTCGTGGTTCCACCCGCGTAAACGATATGCCCGCTCGACCCGTCCGCCAGCCCGACGAAGTTGGGCGTCGCCAGCGCCGGCTCGATCACCGATGCCGCCGCATCCCGCGTCAGCGGATCGCCGCACCACAGCGAAATCCGAAAGGCCTGAACCTGGCGCTTGATCTCCTGCAACGACATCCCGCCTGCCACCACCCGCGCGGTGAACAGCCGCGCCGCCGGCACGGTCAGCGTCGTCCCGCCATAATCCACCAGCCAGCCGGCCGCGCGCATCAGCGCCGCCAGATTGCTCGCAACCGTGGGCGGCGTATCCCGCGCCTGAACCGCATAGGGAAAAATCGCCCCGTCAGCCGCAATCCCCGCCAATTGCCCCGCCGTGCAAACGCCCGAAAAACTTGCCGTCAGATTGTCAACGCTCACCGTCAACGTATCCGGCACCGGCGCCACCGCCTGCCACACCTTGGGAAACCGCGTGGTATTCTTCACCGCAGTATCCGCCGGGAATACCGTGGCGTGCATCACCCCCTGCGCGATATCCGCCTCCAGCGTCGGTCCGTTCGGCATCCCCCGATACACCCGGCACACAACGTTGCCGCCCGGTCCCACCACGACCGAAGGTGCCGCGGTGCCGTCCGGATAGACCGCCGCCGCAACGAGCGACACCAGCGCCGCCTCGACATCCGACTGATCCGCCATCACATCACACTTTCGGTCAGCGCGAGCCGCCAGATCCCGCCATAGGCGATCACCGCATCCACCACGAACTGCCGCCCCCGCGCATCGCGCACGATATCGGCAACCTGCGGCGCCAGCCCGGCCACCGCCGCGACCGCGCCGACATATCCCGGCAGTTTGGTGTCATCCGGCAGGCCGGTACGCGAGCGGTCACTCACCCCGCCCGGCAGCAGCGCCGCCGGAAACCCGGCCAGAATCGCCCACGCCCCGCCGCTCAGGATCGCCCCGTACGGATTGACCCCGGCCAGAACCGGCCCCGCAGGCCGCCACACGCTGACGGTCTCGTTGCACTGCACCCCCAGCACCGGCGCCGGCGGTTCATTGGTCGCCACCAGCAACGTCCCGAGCAGCCCGACCACATAATCCCCCGGCAGGACATAGGCCTGATCGAGCACCAGCTGCCGATACGGCACCCCGAACGGTGCCGGCCCCCGCGCGGAGCCCGAAACCGGCACCGAGAGCACGGCCAGGCGCA
>JAQTXO010000561.1 GCA_028688765.1 Acidiphilium sp.
GGTGTGGAGGCGGCTGAGGCAGTCGAAATACTCGAGTCCGGCGTGGAACGGCATCACCTCGCTCGTTTTGGTGCCGTGGGTGATGGGGGCGGGTGAGGTGACGTCGGCGGTCATCGGGAGGTGGCGGCGCCGGTTGCGGTGTCGAGTTCGGCCTGGTTCATCTGGAACCCGACCAGCACCTGCTGCTCGGCGCTGCGGGCGGCGCGGGGGAACATCAGGCGGATCGGGGTGGTGCTGGCCACGGCCTGCTCGGCCCCGTTGCGGAAGTCGAAGCTGACCGGGAAGACCCGCTTGCTGATGATACGGTCATGCTGGGTGATCGCGATGAAATACGGCAGGGTCTGGCCGGTGAGGCGCGAGGCGGGACCGTTGGTGGCGGCGAAACCGATCCGGAAGGTGACGCGTTCCATGTCCTTGTCGGCTGTGCTGCATTTGCCGGCGACACCGGTGATCCGGGCATCGAGGGTCTGGTCCGCGATATCCGTCGAGGCACCCTGGTAGAGCATCACGCGGCTGGCCTGCTGGAGGACCGCGACCTGGGGGCAATACAGATCGGGCGTTTTGCTGCCGGTGCAGGCGGCCAGGCCGAGCGGGGCGAGCAGCACGGCGAGCGGGACAAATCGGGTCACGTGGGTCTCCTGGAAGAACATCACCCCTCCCTTGCCATCAAAACCGGGATCGGTCATCTCCGGCGGCCATGGCAGTTTATACCGAAGTCACCGACGATGCGCTGGCGGCGTTTCTGGAACGTTATGAGATTGGGCGCGTGGTGGCGTTTCGCGGCATCGCCGAAGGGGTGGAGAACAGCAATTATTCGCTGCGCACCACCGAAGGCGATTTCATTCTGACCCTGTATGAAAAACGGGTCGATCCGGTGGAACTGCCGTGGTTTCTCGGGTTGATGGAGCATCTGGCGGCACAATCCCTTCCCTGCCCTCTGCCGGTGCGGGCGCGGGACGGGGCCAACCTCAATCCGCTTGCCGGGAGGATCGCGGCGATCACCACGTTTCTGCCCGGGATCTGGCCGCGTCGGCCCACGGCGGCGCATTGCGGGCCGCTCGGCGCGGCGCTCGCACGGTTGCACGAAGCCGGGACCGGCTATGCCGCCGAGCGAGCCAATGCGCTCGGGCCGCACGGCTGGCGTCCGCTGCTCGATCGGTGCGGAGAGAGTGCGGATCGGGTGCAGCCGGGGTGGGGTGTTGAACTCGCGGCGGCGCTTGACCGAATCCTTGCTGCGTGGCCCGAGGCTCTGCCGCGCGGGCAGATCCATGCCGATCTGTTTCCCGACAACGTGTTTTTCCTCGATGGCGCGATATCCGGCCTGATCGATTTCTATTTCGCGGCGACCGACTATTTTGCCTATGATATCGCGGTCTGCCTGAATGCCTGGTGCTTCGAGGCGGATCTGACATTCAACATCACCAAATCGCGCGCGCTGCTACGCGGGTATCAGAGCATCCGGCCGCTTGCCGCGAGCGAGACCGCTGCGCTGCCGGTGCTGTGTCAGGGGGCGGCGATCCGCTTTCTGCTCACCCGGCTGTATGACTGGATCAATACGCCGGATGGCGCGCTCGTGACCCGAAAGGACCCTATGCCCTATTATCGCCGCCTGCGTTTTCATGCTCAGACCCGATCGGCTTCCGATTATGGACTTTGAACCCGAAAGCGTCGTCGAAATCTGGACCGATGGCGGCTGCAAGCCCAATCCCGGTGCGGGTGGCTGGGCGGCGGTGCTGCGGTTCGGCGATCATGAGCGCGAGATTTCAGGCGGCGAGCGCCAGACCACCAATAACCGGATGGAACTCACGGCGGCGGCGGCGGCGCTCGAATCGCTCAAGCGGCCCTGCAAGGTGCGGCTGCATACCGATAGCGAGTATCTTCGCAACGGCATTACCCGCTGGCATGCAGGCTGGGTGCGGCGGAACTGGCGCAACGCGCAGGGCGATCCGGTCGCGAATTACGAATTGTGGCAGCGCGTGCTGGCAGCCGCCAAGCCGCATACCGTCGAGTGGCTCTGGGTACGCGGACATGCGGGGGATGTGATGAACGAGAGGGTGGATGTGCTGGCGACCCGCGCAAGAGACGCTATTGTCGGTGGAGGCCTTTGACCCCGTTATGATCAGGAGATTGTGATGAACGCCGCTGAACTTCGCGCCGTCCAGGCGCCGCTGAAGCAATCGTATCGCGATGACCCCGCCAGCGCGCGGATCGCGGCCCGTGCTGTCGGGCGGATCGATCAGGGGCGGATCGCCTGTGTCATCGATTCGCCGCATGGCAGTGTCACGGCGGGATTGCATCCGGCGGCGGGCGGGGATGGGGCACTCGCCTGTTCGGGCGATATGCTGCTCGAAGCGATGGTCGCCTGCGCCGGGGTGACATTGGCGGCGGTGGCGACCGCGATGGGTGTGACGATCAAAGGCGGCACGATCACCGCCGAGGGCGTCTGGGACGCGCGGGGTACGCTCGCGATCGACAGGACGGCACCGGTCGGGGTGACGGAAATTGCGCTGCGATTCGATCTCGATACCGACGCCGATGCCGCAACCGTCGAACGCCTGATTGCGAGCACGGAG
>JAQTXO010000562.1 GCA_028688765.1 Acidiphilium sp.
CTCGGCCATCGATCGATCGTGAGCGTCGATACCAGTGCGGCCAAGCGCGCCGCGGCGAGCGCGGCGGGTGCGACCGCCGTGGTCGACGGTACTGAAGACCGGCTCGACCGCGCGATCATCGCCGCCTGCGGCGGCCAGCCCGGCGCCATCATCGATCTGGTTAACGGCTCGGGCACCGCCCGCGCCGCCCATGCCGCCCTCGCCAAGGGCGGCAAGCTGGTCATGGTCGGCCTGTTCGGCGGCGAACTCACCCTGCCCCTGCCCTTCATGCCGATCCGCGCGCTGACCATTCAGGGCAGCTATGTCGGCTCGCCGCGCGACCTGCAGGATCTGGTCGATCTTGCGCAGGGCGGCGGCCTGCCGGCGCTGCCGGTCGAAACCCTGCCGCGCACCCAGACCAATGAAGCCCTCACCCGGCTGAAGAACGGCGAGGTGACCGGGCGGCTGGTGCTGATCGCCGACGAGGCATGATCGACAAGCTCGAATATCTGCTCGCTCTGGCCCGGGAAAAACATTTCGGCCGGGCGGCGGAAGCCTGCGGCGTCACCCAACCCACATTCTCCGCCGGTATCCGCGTGCTCGAAGCGACGCTGGGGATGCCGCTGGTCGAGCGCGATTCGAGGTTCCAGGGCTTCACTCCGGAAGGCGAGCGGGTGCTCGACTGGGCGCGTCAGATCGTGGGTGACGTCCGCGCGATGCGCGCGGATATCGGCGCCCTGAAAACCGGGCTGACCGGATTGTTGCGGATCGCCGCGATCCCGACCGCGCTTGCGACCATCGCGGAACTGACCACGCCCTACCGCGCGCGCCACCCCGGCGTGCGCTTCTCGATCCAGTCGTGCACCTCGAACGAGGTGCTGCGGCGGCTGGAGAATTTCGAGGTCGATGCCGGGGTGACCTATCTCGACAACGAACCGATCGGCCGCAACCGCGTGGTACCGCTGTATCAGGAACGCTACCGGCTGCTCACCGCCGCGGACGCGCCGCTGGGACATCGCGAGCAGATCGCCTGGGCGGAGCTGGCAGCGATCCCGCTCTGCCTGCTCACGCCGGACATGCAGAATCGCCGGATTCTCGACCGGTTGCTGCATAATGCGGGGATCGACCTCGCGCCCACGCTGGAGAGCAATTCGATCGTGGTGCTGGTCAGCCACGTCCAGACCGGGCGCTGGGCCTGCGTGCTGCCGGAAAAACTGGCCCAGATTTTTGGCCTGACCCCGAAACTTCGGGCGATCCCGATCGTCGCGCCCGAGGAAGTCCACAGCGTCGGCGTTATCTTGCCCAACCGCGACCCGATGTCGCCCCTGGTGTCGGCCCTGGTCCAGATCGCGACCCGTCATGCGGAAGCCCTTGCCGACGCCCCTTGATAGATATTTTCTATCGAACATTCCGAGATTGAGCTTGTTCGACCGCGTGAAACGGGGAATACGATTAACCCGATCTAAAGGTCGTTGGGTTAAAACCGCACGAGATCGGATGGGGATGAGGATGTCAGGTTTGAAAACGATGGTGGCAGCCGGTGCCACACCGGCCTGGAACGAGGCCGAGGCGGCTGCGATCGTCGAGTCCCATCGGCATCGCGAGGGTTCGTTGCTGCCGATCCTGCATGCGATCCAGGCCGCTTTCAGCTGCGTGCCGCCTGAAGCCGAACCGCTGATCGCAAACGCGCTCAATCTCAGCCGCGCCGAAGTCCACGGCGTCGTCACCTTCTATCACGATTTCCGCCGCAAGCCGGCCGGTCGCCATGTTCTGAAACTCTGCCGGGCCGAGGCCTGTCAGTCGATGGGCGGCGAGGCGAATGCCGCCCGACTGCTCGCCACGATCGGGCTCGACTGGGGCGGAACGACGCCGGATGGCCGCCTCACCATCGAACCGGTCTATTGCCTCGGCCTCTGTGCCACTGCCCCCGCCGCCCTGTTCGACTATATGCCGGTGGGCCGGGCCGATGCCGCACGGCTCGAAACCCTGGTGCAGGAGGCGCCATGATGAAAATTTTCATCCCGCGCGACATGGCCGCCGTCGCGGTCGGGGCCGATCATCTCGCAACCGCGATCGCGGCGGAAGCACAGGCGCGCAACATCCCGCTCACCATCATCCGCAACGGCTCGCGCGGCCTGTTCTGGCTCGAACCGCTGATCGAGGTCGCGACCGCCGCGGGCCGGATCGGCTATGCGAACCTCAGCGTCGCGGATGTTCCTTCATTGTTCGAAAGCCGGTTCTTCGAAGGCGGCCCGCATGACCGCTGCATCGGGGTGGTCGAGCGCCTGCCTTATCTCGCGCGCCAGACCCGATTCACCTTCGCGCGCGCCGGGGTGATCGATCCCGTCTCACTGGACGATTATCGCCGCCACGGCGGCTATCGCGGGCTCGAAGCCGCGCTCTCGCTCGGCCCGGCTGCGATCGTGGCCGCGGTCAAGGAAAGCGGCCTGCGCGGTCGCGGCGGCGCCGGTTTCCCGACCGGGATCAAATGGGAAACCGTCGCGCGTGCGTCAGCGCCGCGCAAATATATCGTCTGCAACGCGGATGAAGGCGATTCCGGCACTTTCGCCGACCGGCTGATCATGGAAGCCG
>JAQTXO010000563.1 GCA_028688765.1 Acidiphilium sp.
CTCGCGTCAGGTCGCGACGCTGGAAGACCAGCTCGGAGTCCGGCTGATCCAGCGCACCACCCGGCGGCTCTCCCTCACCGAGGACGGTCAGATCTATCTCGAACACGCGCGCGCCGTGGTCGAGGCGATGGATGCCGCCCAGGCCAGCGTCGGGATCGCGCGCCGGACCCCGACCGGGCAGGTCCGGGTCGGCGTGCCGACCTCGGTGGGCATGTATCTCGCGGCGCGTCTGCCCGAATTCTTTGCCCGCTATCCGGAAATGTCGCTCGACCTGAAAATGCGCGACGGCGCGTTCGATCTGGTCGAGGAGGGGCTCGACCTCGTGATTTCCATCGCGGAGGCAACCCAGACCAGCGTGATCACGCGCACCATCGGCAGCGCCGCGTCGGTGCTGGTGGCCAGCCCCGCCTATCTTGCGGCACGGGGCACGCCGCAATCGCCGCAGGACCTGCTCGCCCATGAATGCATCGTCTACACCCGCCCGGGGATCGACCGAAACTGGCGGTTCATCGGCAACGGAGGTGACGAGACCGTGTCGGTCCAGGGCCGGTTTCACGTCGATTCGAGCGAGGCGGTCCGCCGTGCGGCGCGCGCGGGCCTGGGCATCGCGATGCTGCCGCGCCTGACCACGATCGATGATGTCGATGCCGGGCGCCTCGTCACCGTGCTCGATGCGTTCTGCCCGGTGAAAGTCAAAATCTACGCCGTCCTGCCCTCACGCCGCTACATCCCGGCGCGCACCCGCGCGATCATGGATTTCCTGATCGCCGAATTCGAAACCACGCCCTTCCTGCAATCGACCGCGCAACTCGCCGGGGTGGCGAACGCGCCGATCTTCGACTGACTTCATCACGAAAACGGGCGGCACCGTCACCGGTGCCGCCCGCCCCCTCACGATCGCGCGCGCGGGCCGGTCAGCCCTGCGGCGCGGGCGGAACCGCAATCGTGGCCAAATCACTGATCGGGCGTTCGCCCTGGACCCGCCCCAGCTGCGCCGCGCCCAACCGTTCGTTGCTGCTGGGAACGATGAAATCCGGATAGCTCTGGTAGCCGGCATTGCTGGCCGAACGCTCCGAAACCACCGGGCGGGTCTGCCCGCCGAACAGCGGATACCCCTCCCCGGCCACGCCGGGCGCGGTCATCGATATCACCGGTCGCGCGGGCACGTTGGGAATGCCCTGATCGGCGAGGGCAATCCCGATGCTGGTGGTGGCGGCCATGGCCAGGGCCGCAAACGTAATCAGGCGAGTCATGTCGAAATCTCCGTTGAAGCGGAGGATACCGGCGACCTCACGACGGGATCGCCACGGTCCACCCCGCTGCTGCATTGCAACATGGGCCGGATCCGCCGCGACAATTATGGGGCGCGCGACATTTCATTCATGTCCGCACATGATGAAACCAGAACGATCCCGGCGCGTCGCGCTACCGGTCGCCCCTGCGCAACGCGATCACCAGCGCCTCCGCGCCCGCGGCATCGAGGGCGAGGGCCCGCTCGGCGGTCTCGCGGTCGAACCCGTTGCGGGCCAGCGCCGCCATCGCCCGCAACGGGTCACCGGCCCCGAAAGGCGGCAGCCGGCGCCGACGCAGATAAGCACAGGCGGAGGCCAGATCCTGATCGGCCTGCGACTCGGTCGCCGTGGCGGCGAGCCCGGCCTCGACGCCTTTGGCCGCCAGATGAACCAGGGTGGCCCGGCGTGATTTGCCGGCGCGCGCCAACCGGCGCGAGCGGGATTCGGCGAAGGCCGCGTCGTTCAAAGCCCCCAGCCCGCGCAATTCATCGATGATGCCGGGGATCGCAGCCAAGGCGGCATCGCGTTGCGGGGCCGCCGCCTCGGCATCGTCCACCGCGCGGGCCCATCGCTCGACCCGCCGGGTCAATACCCGCGCCAGCCCGGCCTCGGTGGCGGCGAACCGGGCGAGATGCGCCAGCGCCGCCTCCCGCAACCGGCTTGCATCGGGGGCCGACCCCGGTTTGCGGGGCCTCGCTTCGCGTGGGCCCGGTTTGCGTCCCTCGATTTTCATCGCATCAGTGTGGCATGGCGCGCGGGTTGACCGGAAGCCCCGCCGGGCGATAGTGCGCCCAACCACAAAGGAGCAATTCCATGGCCAAATCCCCCGTCCGTATCGCCGTCACCGGCGCCGCCGGCCAGATCGCCTATGCGCTGGTCTTCCGCATCGCCAGCGGCGCGCTGCTCGGCCCCGATCAGCCGGTGATCCTGCACCTGCTCGACCTGCCGCCCATGCAGGGCGCGCTCAAGGGCGTGATGATGGAACTGGAGGATTGCGCCTTCCCCGCCCTCGCCGGAATGGTGGCGACCGACGATCCCAAAACCGCGTTCAAGGACATCGATATCGGCTTCCTGGTCGGCGCGCGTCCGCGCGGCAAGGGCATGGAACGCAAGGATCTGCTGGGCGCCAACGCCGAGATCTTCACCGTGCAGGGCCGCGCGCTCAACGAAGCCGCAAAACGCACCGCGCGGATTCTCGTGGTCGGCAACCCGGCCAACACCAACGCCTATATCGCGATGAAATCGGCCCCCGATCTCTCGCCCGACTGCTTCTCCGCG
>JAQTXO010000564.1 GCA_028688765.1 Acidiphilium sp.
CAATTCAGGCTCAGATTGTTACGTCACACGAACTCAGACAGATCGTGTATAAAATGAGGCACGACAGCTATGTCGCTCAGGGTTTTCTTGATCCTCTGCCTTCTGGTTTGTTTACCGACAGGTTTGACCAGTCTCCCAACTCCCATTCAGTACTTATTTTTCGGGATGGCGAACCGGTCGCATCCGTACGTGCATCCATCCTCGATTTGTCGGGGCAGATTCCGGGTGCGACCGAGGTTCCCGCCATGCCGGCCTTTGGTGAGGATATCCTCAAGCTGGTATCAAGTTATCAGGGTCAAGGCGTCAACGGGCGTGCCATCGAGATGACCAGACTTGTGACCAGGCAGGATCTGTCGCTGGATTTTGATCTCGTGTTCTCTCTGTTCCGGATGACGTTCTACATCGTTAATCACTACGATTCGGACATGATTCTCTCGGGAGTCAGGCTGCATCATACGCCTTTCTATCGCCGCCTGGGCTTCGATAGGATCACCGAACCGAGACAATACCCCATGCTGAAATATCAGGGTTGCCTTATGGCATGTCCCGATCGGATGTATGGTCATGTTGCTCGTACGGTGCCCATAATCGACCATGTGTCAAAACATGACGCGGTATGTGCCCCTTTCATGGCCGGCGAGCGGGTTCGCGTGTTCTTAGAAATGCCAGAGTATCAAGCCGCTGCGTGATGATGATCCGGGAAGGCGACCTTCGCTCCGATATATGCCTTGAATGGCATCGCCTTCCCCACCGGCGAGATGGGCATCATGGCCCGCACGGTTTGGCCGTGATGTCTGGCGCGCGGGGGAGATATAGTGCCTCGCTCGTCGCAAACGGACGGATCGGTAATCCGATCTGCCTTGGGGGAGAGTTTTGAATGGGTCATATCCTCTCCATCCAGTCCGCCAACGTCTGCGATGCTTGTTCCGCTTAGCACGTTAATGTTATTCACGCGAAGCTATGATCGCATATGGACGGTCATCGGAACTATGCGTTTTCTAGCACGCGGTTAGCAGACATATCCTCAGTCAATTCTACTTTGGTGTGCATCTTCAAACCAAGTGCTTCGGCAACCCGCGATGCTCTCTCTACGGTTATTCCAAAATATTCATTTCTTTCATCTCTAGAAACCTGAGAATTCGAGACGCCCAGTCTGGACGCCAACTCCCTTTGCGAGACGCCCAAAGCGATCCTTGCGGCAATCAGAATGTGACCGATTCCCTTGAAGTTCTCTATATCCGGAAGCTCACGCCGTTTAAGCTTTTCATAATACTCGACCTCCTCTGAGAATTGAAGGTGAAAGGACAAAATAGGATCAAGGACGGTTTTCATCTCCTCCTCGGTTAACCCTCTCTCGATCAGTCGGGCTCTATGCTCCTCAAGGCGGTTTTTCTCAAAAACAAGCTTCCTGACTGCCTCCTGATACTCCGACTCATTGCGAATCATCAGTAATCTCCGGTAGAAGTTTCACGATACCTTTCGGGCAATTGTCTCTTCGCGACTGTCGAAAAGCGGAGGGAAACTCCATGTCATTTCCATATTTGTCGCGTATTCCAGTTAATAGTCCAGAAAAGTGAGGATATAGTTCAACCCGATACTGGTGCCACATTGGTAGCTGCCTCTTGGGATATCCTCGGCACGGTCGCCGTGAAGCTGGGTCCCAAGTCCATATTTTATGCGGATCTAGCAAATTTAGGGAGCGGGCGAGTTGGTTGTCTCTGACAAATCGTTCATCACAAACAAAATAGCCATCAATATCATTCGGGTGATCTTTATCCTCTACGAAGGAGCCGTCTACAAAAACATCAAGTATGCCTATATACCACAACTGTGTGACTAGAATTTCAAGATTATTCACAAGGTCGCTCCGCCAGTTGGAATCCCAAAATGACGATTTGTTTAATCTCGGCCCGTTTATTAAAACTGAGTTACGAAGTTGCGCAAACGTAACAGAGTAATCCGCCACAGGCAGAAGACCATTCGGCTGGAAATCCGGAATAATCGTATCCATCATAGTCTCAAATTATGATCCGAATGGATTAGGATGTTCTATCGAATTAACATAAATGTCAACTTTGACAAAAAAGTCAATAGGAATTTTCGCCACTGTGATGCCCACGCCTGTGTGGCACCCGCTCGCGTTGGTGTCGCAGCCAGCCAGACTCAACTCTCAACATCACCCAGACCATCCATCCAGTCCGCCAGCATCTGCAACGCCTCACCGACCTCCTTCTCGTAGCGCGACTGGTTATAGAACCCGGCTTTACGCGCAGGAGACTCCCCGGCCAGTCCATGTTCGCCGGGGTCAGTTCCGATCGCCACGTCTCAGGCGGCCAAGCTCTTCAGACGTTGCGACCACCGCGAACTGTATGTACCACAACTCTACGGGCGGAATTGACGCCCTTGGTTTTCCGAAGGCTTGGCTGCAACCAGCTTCCTGCACCGCCGACATCACAAGTTCGTGATAATTGCTCGCTAGGGTAGTAATATAATTTTCCGTAATTTAAGGTTGTTACGCCGGTGATTTAGCCCGGAGTAACCTTTTCGGGAGCGCATATGTCCTCTTCG
>JAQTXO010000565.1 GCA_028688765.1 Acidiphilium sp.
GAAACTGGATTTCGTAAAATATCAAGCAAAGACCAACAATATTTTTGATCAGTTTCCATAATCCATATTCTACGACATTTGGAACCGGAGCGAAAACCTAAGTATTAGTGTCAGGATGTTCAAAAAATACGCCGTCGTCTACTTATCTCTTTCCGTCCCTTCCCTTCATATCACTGGAGGCTCGCTTGGGTAAGACGAGTGTCTTCATGCTTCCTGCCCGGAACGCCGCGGATGATACGGAGGACCGTGGTTGCCAAAGTTTCCAACTCGAACGGCTTTCCCATGACCGCGATTCCCGGCGGCAGCGACACCCCCGCATAGCCGGTAATGAACAGTACCGGCAGGTCCGGTATGACCGACCGGGCTGCTTCGGCAAGCTGCGTCCCGTTCATCCCCTTTGGCAGCCCCACGTCAGTGATGAGCAGATCGATGGCAGATCCCTGAACCTCCGCCAGCAGGCGCAATGCGGCAGGACCATCTTCGGCTTCAATCACACGTAATCCCAGCTCCCGCAGGCGCACTGCAACAGGGGCCCGGACGGACATTTCATCGTCGACGAGGAGAACCGTCGTACCCGACGCGTCGACCTCCGTTTGATCGGGCGTTGAAAGAGGCTGCGTTTGGGCGGGGGGAAGATCGTGCCTGGGGAGCAGGAGCGTCATCGTGGTACCCCGTCCTACCATTGTATCAAGATGAACGGTTCCGCCCGACTGACGCACGAAGCCGTAGACTTGGCTCAAGCCCAAGCCGGTACCCTCGCCGATAGGCTTTGTCGTGTAGAAAGGCTCAAATACGCGCTCCGCCACGTCCGCGGACATCCCATGTCCTTCATCCGTGACAAAGATTCGTACGTAGCGCCCGGGCTTTAGTTCGAGATCCCCCAAGACGTCTGCATTCGAAAGATCCGTTTCTCCCGTTCCGACCGTCAGTCGACCACCGTCGGGCATCGCGTCCCGGGCATTGATGCAGAGGTTGAGCAATGCGCTTTCCAGCTCGTTGGGATCACAAAGTATCGACCCGGATCCCGATGAATCATGCTGCAGACAAAGGTCGAGGGTGATCGCGGGTCCAACCGTACGCCGAACCAGTTCCGCGATGCCGGAAATCAACGCATCGACATCAGTCGGTTTGGGTTCGAGGTGCTGCCGCCGTGCAAATGCCAGCAGACGCCGGGTCAAACCCGCCGCCCGATCCAGCGCGCTCCGCGCCGCATCGAGGAATTGCTGCGCATCGTCGATGCGGCGATCCAGCAGGCGCCGGCGGGCCATTTCAAGCCCTCCCAAGCCGCCTTGGAGCATGTTGTTGAAATCGTGCGCTAGGCC
Organism: Acidiphilium sp.; assembly: GCA_028688765.1. Taxonomy (GTDB): domain Bacteria; phylum Pseudomonadota; class Alphaproteobacteria; order Acetobacterales; family Acetobacteraceae; genus Acidiphilium; species Acidiphilium acidophilum. Next base: position 1,323 of record JAQTXO010000565.1, read on the forward strand.
GCCGGTGAGCTGGCCGATGGCTTCCATTTTCTGAAGCTGCCGCAAATTCTGTTCGACAACCATAAGTTCGACCGTCCGGTCCTCGACACGCTTTTCAAGCTCCTCCTCGGCGAGATGGGCCTCAGTGATATCCACGGCGCAAAACGTATATCCCAGATACGTGCCCTGCTCGTCGAGCCGCGGGACGCCCTCGCATCGTAACCATCGGGTCGCACCCGACCGGTCACGGACCCGTACCTCCCTGCAGCAATGCGCCTGGGTTTCGATCGCATGCCGAAGGGCCACCAGGAACGGCGCGACATCTTCCGTCAGCAACAACCTTGTCCACCGTTCGCCGACCATTTCCCGCCCATGAAGGCCGAACAGGTACGAATGATGAAGGTTGACGAATACGACGTTCCCGCCCTCATCCGTCATCCATATCAGGGCGGGAACGCTGTCTGCCATTTGGCGGAAGCGCGTTTCGCTCTCGCGAAGCGCATCTTCAGCGTTGTGCCTTTTGGTTACATCCGAAGCTGCACCAACCCACTCGCGAATTTCGCCATCATTGTCGAACAAGGGAACAGCACGGGACTGGATCCATGCGGCGCTTCCATTGGCACAACGGATCCGATGTTCGAGCTCGAAAGGCTTTTTCGTCCGGACGGCATCCAGAATTTTTGATGCTACGTCCGTCTGGTCCTCCGGAAAGACATAGGTCTCCAGCCACGACTGACGCGGGGCGAGCGCCTCGGCAAGAACGCCGCTCCCGTCCAACCGGCGCATTTCTGTCCAGTCGGGGTTCATGTGGTAGACGACGTCCGAGGTTGCCGAAACGAAGGCTCGCAACTGTTCTTCATTCATGCGCATCGACGCTGCAGATAAGTAGCTTCCTGCTTTTTCAACCACAACTTCCGAGATTCCCGCAACCCGTCCCCGTTCGTCGCTTATCGGACCATAAGAAACCGTGAACGGAATCCCGGGTGCCAGTCCGCCGGAAGCCAAGGGGAAAGGTGCATTCTCCAGAATCGCGGATTGACCGGAGAGTACCCGCTTGAGAATGTCGGCGATCTCGCTCGCTTCGACTCCGCAACATTGATCGGCGGGTTGGCCCAGGCATTCGAAGTTGTCGAAACCTCCCCTGCGGCGATACGCGTCGTTGTATATCAGGATCAAACTGCTGCCCCAGAACAAAGCTGCGGGCACCGCACTTGATAGAAGTTGGTCCACTCGAATTTTCAGGCTTACCGGCCATTGTTCGA
>JAQTXO010000566.1 GCA_028688765.1 Acidiphilium sp.
GACCAGCGGCGTGACATGTTTGAGCACTTCGGCGCGGTAGGTCGCCACCTGTGCGGGCCCGTAATCCAACCGGCCCATCCGCCGATAACCGAGCGCGGTGAAATTCTCATCGCCCAGCGCCCGTGCCATCTTGTGTCGCAGCTTGACCAGCTTGTCGTAGATATTGTCCAGTTTCGCGCCATGCTCGGAGAAAAATCCCCAGCGCGCGGCAGCCGACTGATGCCGGATCTCACGATCCAGACTCTCGCCGTAAGGCGTCAGCCCGGCCAGATTGACGGTTTCGCCATTGAACACGAAAGCCGCTGAAGCCAGCAGGGCGGTATAGTCGGCTTCGAGCTTCGATTCCTCCTCCAGATCCGCAGCGATCGCCGGCGAGAACGTCGTCACGTCGTTGCGCCAGATATCCACCGCGTGCCTGCCATATTGCCCCTCGATCAACGCAGGATCGAGCGCGAGCAGCCGGTTCTTCCAACTGGTCTCATGATCCGAGATCACCGGACCCAGGGCATCGGCATATTCGCGTTCGGCCTTGTACTCTGCATTCGAAGTATCCTGCGAAAACCGCAGATGGGTCAGCGAGGACCAGGTACTGGTGGCGCGGCGCAGCCCTTCCCATTCCGCCAGCGCCTCGGTCACCGCGCCACGATCCAGCAAGCCGTTCAACACTGCATAGGCTTCGGCCAGACTTTCGCGGGTCGGCTTGACCGCTTCGATCTCATCGAACTTCATCAACTGATCCCTCTTCATTGTTGCGTCATCAATCCCAGCGCCTGGCGCTCGAACAACCGTCGATAGATCCCGCCATGGGCCTCAGTCAGCGTCTCATGGGTTCCTTGTTCCACGATGCGACCCTGATCGAAAACCAGGATGCGGTCCAGCGCCCGCACGGTCGAGAGTCGGTGAGCGACCACGATCACTGTGCGGCCGGTCATCAATCGCTCAACCGCCTGCTGGATCAGCGCCTCGGATTCCGAATCGAGGCTTGCGGTCGCCTCGTCGAGAATCAAGATCGGCGCATCTGCCAGAAACGCACGCGCGATCGCAACCCGCTGGCGCTCACCTCCCGAGAGTTTCACACCGCGCTCGCCCACGAGCGTCCGGTACCCGCTCGGCAGCCGCATGATGAACTCGTGGGCATTGGCCATCATCGCCGCGTTTTCGATCTCCGCCATGCTCGCATCGGGCCGCCCATAGGCAATGTTCTCCGCGAGCGAGCGATGAAACAAAATCGGCTCCTGCGCGACGATCGCGATCGAGGCACGCAGCGATTCCTGCGTCACCCGCGCGATATTCTGCCCGTCGATCCGGATTTCCCCACCCGTCACATCGTGCAGCCGCTGAATCAGTTTAACGAAGCTGGTCTTGCCCGATCCCGAATGCCCGACGAGCCCGACCCGTTCACCGGAGGCGATCCTTACCGAAAGATCATCGAACAACGGCGCTACATGCTTGCCATACGCGAAATCGACCTGATCGAACACGATCTCGCCGCGCAGGATCTGCGCCGGCATCGCACCGGGCCGATCCGCGATTGCGAAGGGCTGGCTCTCCATCCGCACCATGTCCTCCATCTCGTTCACGGTGCGCTGGAGATTGGCGATATGATAGCCGACGTCGCGCAGATAGCCGAGCACGATGAGATAGGCGGTGATCACGGTCGCGACCTCGCCGGGCGTCGCCCGCCTGATCCACCACAGATACAGCGCCAACCCGATGATCGCGACTCGCAGAACCATCAGCGCGGCCCCCTGCCCGGTGCCGACCCGATTGCCGCGATACCAATACCGCCGGGTACGGTGCTGCCACTTGCCGACCACCCGCGCCAGAATCGCATCCTCGCGGGTCTCGGCGGCAAACCCCTTGACCACGGCGTTGCACGAAACCGCATCGGCCAACGCGGCCCCCATCGCGGTATCGCAGCGATTCGATAGTTGCGAGGCAGGCGAAACGTAGCGCATCTGCAGCCATACCGTGGCACCGACATAAATCAGTGCGCCCACGGCGATCAGGCTGCCCATCGCGATCGACTTCACCCCAAGCATCACGGAGGTCCCGGCCAGCACCGCGAGCGCCGGGAGCAGCGCGATCAGGATGGTGTCGTTGAGCAAATCGACTGCCCAGATCCCGCGGGTGATCTTTCGCACGATCGCGCCGGCGAAATTATTGGCATGCCAGTCCGAGGCGAAGCGCTGGACCCGGTAGAACGAATCACGCGCCATTTCGCTCATCATCACAAGCGTGAGCCCGACCACCGAGCGATATCCCACGAAACGCAGCGCGGTCTGCGCCACGCCAAGGGCCGCAATGATCCCGAGGGCAATTACCGCCGCATGCAGCGAGGCCGTGCTCCGCACCGTCACCGCATTGATGAGATCGCCGGCATAGAGCGGCATGAACACGTCGGTCATGGTTGCAGCCACCATGGCCAGAGCACAAAGCCCGAACACGACACGATGATGGAGCCAACGTCGACCGACGAAGCCGAACACCGAACGGAACGGTGATTTCAGATTTTTTTCAGACGAAAACATGGAATGAACAGGATCGCGCTTGCGCGCA
>JAQTXO010000567.1 GCA_028688765.1 Acidiphilium sp.
CGAAATGAAATTCTCCAGATGGCCTTGTTGAAGCCGTCGCTGGCGTTACTGGATGAAACCGATTCAGGCCTCGATATCGATGCATTGAAAATTGTGTCGGACGGCGTGAACGCGCTTCGCGGGCCAAATTTTTCGGCCTTGGTGATCACCCATTATCAGCGGCTGCTCGATCACATCGTACCCGATCGCGTCCATGTGCTGGCGGGAGGGAAAATCGTTCGCAGCGGCGGTGCCGATCTCGCGCTCGAGCTCGAAGCTCATGGGTATGCGGGGCTGGAGGCGGCATGACGGTCGATACTTTTTTCGATCGTTCGGACGTTGCATCTCTGGTCGGTGGCTCGGTCCATCGGGAGGCGGCGGCATCGTTGATTCGATCTCAAGGGTGGCCGACGCGGCGAAACGAGGCGTGGCACTTCACGGATCTCAACGCCCGGCTTCGGACACTCGACCTGGCGCTGCCGGCACCGCCTCCGGATGCTGCGTCTCTTGTTCCAGAGACGACAAGGCCTCGGCTTGTCTTTGTCAACGGTCGGTATGTCGAAGGGCTGTCGCATTCTTTGCCGTTCGTGACGCTACGGGCGTTTGAACCTGGTCCGTGTGGCAGCGCAATACTGCCGATGGTGGCTCTCAATTCTGCAATTGCGACTGAGGGGGCGGCGTTCGAAATTGCCGAAGGAAGCGACGCCGGGGTCGTCTTTCTGGTCTCGGTCGCCGATGCGACTTACGACAGCGTGATTTCACCGCGGCATCGCATTGTTCTGCAAGCCGATGCCAAGCTGACCATCGTGGAAATCGCCCAGGGACGTGGCGTTTATCTGCACAATCCGGTCATCGAAATCGAGCTGGCGGCGGGAGCGGTGCTGAAGCACTATCGGCTGCAGAATGAATCGATCGACGCGGTACACGTGACCACGATTCTCGTCGATATTGGAACTCGGGCGCAATATGAGGCATTTACCCTCACCTGCGGCGCTAAACTCGGCCGTAACGAGATTCACGCAAGCCTTAGGGGGCCAAACGCCGATGTTCATCTGAACGCTGCGCAATTGCTTTCGGGCGTGCAGCATGGTGATATTACTACTGTTGTTGCCCACCAGGCCCCGAACTGCTCATCTCGTCAGACAGTGAAATCCGTTTTGGCCGGTGCGGCGCGCGGTGTCTTTCAGGGACGAATTGAAGTCGATCGTGTCGCCCAGAAGACCGACGGATATCAGATGAATCAGGCGTTGCTGCTTTCGCCAGATGCAGAAATCGACTGTAAGCCGGAACTTGAAATTTTTGCCGATGACGTGAAGTGCAGCCATGGGGCGACCATCGGCGCGCTTGATCCCGAGCAATTGTTCTATCTCCGAAGCAGAGGAATTCCTGAAGCAGAGGCGCGCGCGATATTGATACGTGCCTTTCTGGACGAAGCCCTTGAACCGGTGACAGATCATGCGGCGCGCGAGGTGTTTGAGACGGCTATTACGGAATGGTGGCATCGGAACAAATTGTAATGAGCAGTGCTGTACTTCGTGAGATGAGCTTCGATGTGGACCGGATCAGGGCTGATTTTCCGATCCTTGCCCAGAAGGTTTACGGTCGGGATCTGGTGTTTTTGGATAGTGCCGCTTCGGCGCAGAAGCCGAAGGTAGTGATCGATGCGATGGTAAGCACGATGGAATCGCGCTACGCTAACGTCCATCGCGGTCTGCACTGGATGAGCGAACGATGCTCCGATGATTTCGAGGCAGCGCGCGACAAGGTGGCACACTTCCTGAATGCGGACCGCAACGAGATCGTTTTTGTCCGTAATGCGACGGAAGGTATCAACCTTGTCGCACAGACCTTTGGCCGAAAAACACTCGGGCATGGCAGTGCTGTGGTTGTCAGCGAAATGGAGCATCATGCCAACCTTGTGCCGTGGCAGATGTTGCGTGATCAGCAGGGGCCGGAACTTCGGGTCGTAAAAATTACCGATTCCGGGGAAATCGATTTCACCGATCTGGAACGGCAGTTTTCGGATGGAAGAGTGAAACTTCTTGCGGTTACACATATGTCGAATGTGCTCGGGACTTATACTCCGGTCGAACGACTGGCTGAGTTTGCCCACGCACATGGCGCTAAGATCCTCATCGATGGCGCACAAGCCGTGGTTCATCGTGCTGTAGACGTCAAAGCAATCGACGCGGATTTTTACGTATTCTCCGGCCATAAGCTCTACGGTCCAACCGGAATCGGCGTGCTGTATGGGCGGCGTGAGCTGCTTGATCAAATGCCGCCGTTCATGGGTGGCGGCGAAATGATCCGTAGCGTGAGCGACGCAGGCTCGACATGGGCAGAGCCGCCATATCGGTTCGAGGCGGGCACCCCCGCGATCATTGAAGCGATTGGACTGGGTGCGGCTATCGATTACGTTAGTGCGATCGGGTTCGAAGCCATTTCAGCGCATGAACGATTGCTCACCGACCATGCGATGGCGACTCTGGCAGCGCTGAAAGGCGTACAAACCATTGGTCATGCGCAGGACCGGGGAGGCGTTGTATCATTCACTATGGAGGGTATC
>JAQTXO010000065.1 GCA_028688765.1 Acidiphilium sp.
CGCCATGCTTGTTTCGCAGGATCGGCGTATCGAACGTATCGCTGATCACGAACGGTTTCATCAGCGCCGGCACGTCCTGGTAAAGATGGTCCAGATTGGATAGCCCGCCGCCCAGCACGATCACGTCGGGGTCGAGAATATTGACGATCATCGCAAGCCCGCGTGCCAGCCGTTCGGCATGGATCGCGAGCGCGCGAACCGCCCGTTCATCCCCCGCCGCCGCCCGCGCGGGCAGTCCCCCCGCATCCCGCGCGCCGATCCCGTCGGCTTCCGCGGCCAGCGCCGGCCCCGCCACGTAGGTCTCAAGGCACCCGACCTTGCCGCACCAGCAACGCCGCAACGGCATTTCCTCCGCGCGGGGCCAGGGCAGGGGGGTATGTCCCCATTCTCCCGCGATCCGCTGCCGACCTTCGAGCACCTTGCCTCCAACCACGATGCCGCCACCGCATCCGGTGCCGATGATCACACCGAACACGCACTGCGCGCCCGCCCCCGCCCCATCAGCCGCCTCGCTCATCGCAAAGCAGTTCGCATCGTTGGAAACCCGGACCGGCCTGCCCAGCCGTGCTTCCAGATCCTTATCGAACGGATTGCCGTTCAATCGCTCCGAATTCGCATTTTTGACAAATCCGGTCGCCGGGCTGATCGTGCCCGGAATCCCGATCCCGATCCCGCCGCACGGCCCGAGCGCACGCTCCGTCCCCGCCACAAGTTCCGCGATCGCCTCGATGGTCGCCCGATAATCCGGCGGCGTCGGCACCCTGACCCGATGTTCGAGATCCCCGCTACCCATCAAGGCTGCCACCTCGATCTTGGTGCCGCCGAGATCGATGCCGATGCGATACGTCATGGTTTATCCTGTACGTTTATCCTCCGCCCTCTATCTCCCGTCTGCCGCTCTTGCTCAAGAGGGTGTGACGCGGCACGATAGCGTCATGGCGGATGCGACGCTCGATGCGAAATTTCTCAAGGGCCCGATGCCGGTGCTGCGTGCTGCGAAAGTGCTGCGCGGCCTCACCAGCGGTGACAAGCTGCGCGTCCTCGCCACCGACCCCGGAACGGTCGCCGATTTCCGCGATTTCTGCCGTGAGAACGGACATGCCCTGATGTCGTGGAGCGAGTTGAAGGGCGTGTTCAGCTTCACCATCCGCTGCACCGCCCCTCATTCCGTCGAGAAAGCACAGATCTGACATGCCGGTCGCCCTGATCACTCATCCGGACTGCTTCGATCACGATCCCGGCCCCTATCATCCGGAAAGTCCCGCCCGCCTGCGCGCTGTCCTTGCGGCCCTCGAACTTCCTGAATTCCAGCCTCTGCTCCGCGAAGCCGCGCCGGAGGCCCCCGAATCGGCGCTCCGGGGTGTGCATAGCGACGAATACGTCGATGCCATGCTCGCCCTGACGCCCGAACCCGACGAGCGCATCCACCTCGATGCCGACACGATCGCCTCCGCAGGCACTTTGCGGGCAGCGCTCCGTTCGGCGGGCGGCGCCATGCGCGGAGTCGATGCCGTGCTCGAAGGCTGGGCACGCTGCGCCTTTGTCGCCACCCGCCCGCCCGGTCATCATGCCGAACCTGCTCGTGCCATGGGCTTCTGCCTGTTCGGCAACGCCGCCATCGCCGCCCATCATGCCCGTTCCCATGGGCTGCGCCGGATTGCCGTCGTCGATTTCGACGTTCATCACGGCAACGGCACCCAGGCGATGTTCGAAAATGACCCCGACCTGTTCTATGCCTCGTCCCATCAATTTCCCTGCTATCCCGGCACCGGCCGGCCAGACGAACGGGGCATCGCGGGCAATGTCGTCAATGCCCCGCTCGATCCGGAATCCGGTTCCGCTGAGTTCCGGGCCGCCTGGCAGACCATCCTCATCCCCGCGCTCGATGCCTTCGCCCCCGAGCTTCTGATCATCTCAGCCGGCTTCGACGCGCACAAGGCCGATCCGCTGGCGCAGATCCACGTCGAGACGGAGGATTTCGCCCGGCTCACTGCTGCCCTGATGGACATCGCGGATCGACACTGCGGCGGCCGTGTCGTCTCGTTGCTCGAAGGCGGCTACGATCTGGACGCCTTGGCAGCCAGTGCCGCTGCCCATGTCCGCACCTTGATGCGGATCTGATCCGCCGCTATCGGCGGTAGCAAAACCAAGGAGTTTCACAATGGCAGCCACCAGGGCCGAACAACAAGCCGATCCTGCTCCCGCGCTCGCATCGCTCAGCTTCGAGGATGCTCTGGCCGAGCTCGAACGCATCGTTCGCGGCCTCGAATCGGGCAGCCAGAAACTGGAAGACGCGATCGCCGCCTACGAGCGTGGGGCGGCGTTGAAACGCCATTGCGACGCCCGGCTCGCCGAAGCGGAGACCCGGGTTCAGGCCATCGTCGCCGGGCCCGACGGCACGTTGACCTTGAAGGACGCACCATGAGCGAAGTGATGCAAGCCGTTGCGCTGCGCAGCGGTCTGGAAGGTGCGGCGGCCCTGATCGAAACCGAACTCGATGCACTGCTTCCGGTCCCCGAAGGCGAGGAGTATCGGCTGGTCGAAGCGATGCGCTATGCGGTCATGGGTGGCGGCAAACGGATGCGCGGATTCCTCGTCATAGAAACCGCGCGGATGTTTTCGGTCAACATCACCTGCGCCGCCCGGGTCGCGGCTTCGGTCGAGATGCTTCACGCCTATTCCCTGATCCATGACGACCTTCCGGCCATGGACGACGACGACCTTCGTCGCGGCAAACCCTCCTGCCACAAGGCATATGACGAAGCGACCGCGATCCTCGCGGGTGATGCGCTGCAGACCCGCGCCTTCGAGGTTCTCGCCGAGGCCGATACTCATTCCGATGCCGAAGTCCGCTGCGAGCTGGTGCTCGCCCTTGCCGGCGCCTCCGGTCCGCGCGGTATGGTCGGCGGCCAGATGATCGACATCGTCTCCGAAGGCAAAGAATTATCCCCGCCGCTGATCACCCGCCTGCAAGCCCTGAAAACCGGTCGGCTGATCCAGTACAGCGCCGAGGCCGGTGCCATTCTCGGTCGTGCCTCTGCCCCCCAGCGCCATTTCATCGCCGCCTATGGCCGGGATCTCGGTGCCGCGTTCCAGATCGCCGACGACATTCTCGACGCCGAAGGTACGGCTGAAACCCTCGGAAAAACCGCCGGCAAGGACGCCGCTCAAGGCAAAGCCACCATGGTCTCGGTCATGGGGATCGACCGCGCCCGCATGCAGGCCGAGCATCTGGCCAAACAGGCGTCGATCTATCTCGAAAGCTTCGGCGAGAAAGCCAACCTCCTGCGCGCCCTGGCCGCCTATACGGTCAATCGCCGGAACTGACCCTGTGTCATCCCGCCTCGTGTCGGTGACCCGGATTCTCAACGAAGACGACATCGTCGAGGCGTTCGTCCGCCATAACGCGGCGAGCCTTCACCACATGGTGTTTCTGGACAATGGCAGCACCGATGCCACGCTCGACATTTTACGCCAGCTACAGGCGGAGGGAATTCCGCTCTCGGTGTTTCAAACCATTGCCGCCGGGTTTGACGAGGTCGCCGTCAATACGTGGCTCTACCGCATGGCCGATCAGATGCACCGAGCAGATTGGGTCGTGTTTCTCGATGCCGATGAATTCATCACCACCACTTCGGGGCCGTTGCTCGAGCGCTTGACTGCCAGACCAGCGCAGGACCTCGCAATCACGGTCCCTCTGGTTCATTATTTCGATACGGTGGAGGACGATGCGGCCGAACCGATTGTGCCGATCCGCATGCGCTGGCGAGCACGCGGTGAGACAGGTGTGGCCAAAATGTTCATTCGAGGTGGTCTCGGTACCCGCGTCTCGATCGACGCGGGTAATCACGGTGGCATCCTTGATGGCCGCCCGGTTCCGACGCCGCACGAATACCAAGTGGCCCTCGCGCATTATCCTCGGCGCTCGGGTTGGCACGACATGCAGAAATATGTGATCGGATGGTTGAAAGTCCTTGCCGCCGGTCAAGCCGCGATCGGGGCCGATCGTTCATCGCATTACCGTTCGCCGTTCCAGACCCTTCGGGACAAGCCGTCCGAACTGGTTTTCAATACGGGATACATCGCACCACCGGTCGATCATGCGATCGCCATTTTGGCTCCGATTACATATCTCGGCGGCGATTTGCGTTATACTGCGGTCTCCGATCCCGCGATGAAGACGCTCAGTCTCGCGCTGCGTTATGCCGAGCAACTGGCCCGTCAGCACGGTGCATTGCAGGATCGATCGCCAGAGGCAAAACAACTGGTCAACCGCTGGAACGCAGAGCGAAAGTTCCTGTTCTGACAGGGTTCACGCCCGACTCAGACGCAGCCTGCCGGCGGTCAATGCGCGCCGAGATCTCGCATCGGCATGTCCGGCGACGAACGACACTGCGATCAACGCGGTAACCAGAGCGAGTCCGAACAGCGGGTGGTGCAACGCACTATTGCCATGCCGGCGCTCCCAGCTGTTCAGAATCAGGATGACCGGGAAATGGATCACATAGATCGGATACGAAATCAGGCCGAGCCACCGGCATAGCTGGACCAGGAACGGGCTGGCCGGTCCGTCGAACGAGCCGAGCAGCACCAGCGCCGGCGAGATCAGCAGCACGAAGCCGATATCAAACCCGATCCGCGCGGTCCCTGACAAATGCGCAAACATCACGAGCGCCAACAATCCTAAAAGTGCCGGTGCCGGCACCACGATCGGTCGCATCCGCCGATGAAGCCGATACAGCATGATGCCGACTGGAAAGCCGAAAAACACCCGCCCCAGCGCCCAGACCGTCGACGGCCAGGACGTCCCCTGGTCGATATGGCCGAATATGAAAGTCTGAACGATGACCGCAGCGGCAGCCACGCCGGCGACGACCATCAAAACCCGGCGCTGCGAGAACAGCGACGTTGCATAGACCGCGTTCGCCAATAATTCGTAAAACAGCGACCATGCCGGTATGTTGAGCGCAAATATGTTGTCAAAGAACGGGGCCGGCAACATCAGCAACGCCGCCGGCACCGCAATCATGAAATCACGCGCAGTCCATTGCGAGGCATCGTGTTTGACGAACAACCGCCACGGCGATCGCCGCAATCGTCAGCGCGGTTCCCGCGATATACAGGGGATAAAGCCGCAGCAAGCGGACACGCACGAATCCCGCCGCGCTCAGCCGCCCGGTAGCCAGCCGGTCGTCATAGGGATGCGCGATCACAAATCCGCTCAGACAGAAGAACAGATCGACCGCGAGATACGCACTATGCGGATAGATCGTCCCGAAATAGGCTTTCGCGTGGAACATCACGACCGCGATCGCCGCAATGCCGCGCATGCCATCCAGAGTGGCGTAATGGGTCGTCTTGCTCAAATGCGGAAATCCCGAACAATTATATAATCCGTCGATATGAACCGATCATGGACCCGAATGCGAGCATAATTTGATGCGAGAGTGTATCAAGAATGAGAACAATGCGCTGCTTGCGTCCGGCGCCACTTGGCTGCATCTGACGGGCGCGTGATGATCGCCGTCCAGGAGAGCCCAGCATGAACGATGCGAACGACCGGAGCACGAGCAGCGAGCTGATCAACCGCGCCCGCGCCTTGCTCGAAGCGATTTCGGACCCCGAATTGCCGATGCTCAGTATCGCCGACCTCGGAATATTGCGCGATATCCGCCCCTATCAAGGCGGCGTCGAGGTGCTGATGCTGCCCACTTATCCCGGCTGCCCGGCACTGGACATGATCGCGCTCGAAATCAACGCGGCACTCACCGCCGCGGGCATTTTCCCGGTGAAAATTACCATGGTCACCACCTTCACCTGGACGACCGACCTGATGTCATCCGACGCCCTGCATAAATTGAGCGCGGCCGGCATCGCGCCGCCTGAGCGAAACAAACCCGTGGTCTGCCCCAAATGCCTTTCGCCCTCGGTCGAGGAGATCAACCCGTTCGGCGCCACCGCGTGCCGGGCAATCTGGCGCTGCACATCCTGCGGCGAGGGATTTGATCGATTCCGGTGTCATTGAGCGAGAGCCGGCCCGTTTGAAGGTGCTTGATTGACGTGGATCGCGTCTCAGTCTTCCGCGAACGAGCCGCCCTGAAAAACCCAGTCCCGCCCCCCGGTCTTCATGATCTCCGCGGCAAAATCCTCCGCATTCTGCGACGGCTGGTAGCCAAGCTCGGCGGCTTCACCATTATCCCACCACCCGCGCGTATTGGCTGAAACCCCCCAGACCGGCTGATACCCGCTGATTGGCGCCGTCAGGCTCTGCACCACCAATTGTTCGAGGTCGTCATCGCCGAGCCAGGTTGCGAGGTGGCGCGGTTCGGTCGGTCGGGTCAGCGCGCTGCCAATCCGCAGGGCGACACCTTCGATGCCGTACTTATCCCGGTAAAGCCGACCGATCGCCTCTCCCCAGATTTTCGAAATGCCGTAAAACCCGTCCGGGCGATAAGGATCGGACAGGCGGAGCTTCTGCCCGGCGGGATACATGCCGATCGTGTGGTTGGAACTGGCGAACACCACGCGCTGCACCCCGTGCCGCCGCGCCCCTTCGTAAAGGGCGTGCAGCGCAACCAGATTATTCTCGATGATCTCGGGCAGGGGGCGCTCAACGCTGGTACCCGCCAGATGCAGCACAGCGGTCGCACCCTCCAGCGCCTCATCGACCACCCCGGCATCACGCAGGTCGCCGATCACGATGGTTTCACGCGGGTCGACCGGCGTGATCGGCGATATATCCACCGCGCGGAGCGGAATCCCGCGTGCCAACAACCGGGGCCGCAACACCCGCCCCAACTGACCGCCAGCACCGGTCAGAACCAGCGACATGGCCCGCGCCTAGCCGCCCGCCATGGTCATACCCTCGACCCGCAGGGTCGGGGCATCGGTACCGCGCTTGAATTCAAGATCGTTGGCAGGGGTGAGGTGCATGAACATCTCGCGCAAATTTCCGGCAATTGTGATCTCGGCGACCGGCTCGGCGATCTTGCCGTCACGGATCATGAAACCGGCGGCGCCGCGCGAATAATCGCCGGTAATCCCGTTGACGCCCATGCCGATCAGTTCGAGCACGTAGAGACCGAGCTTGATATCCGCGATCAGCGCCTCAGCCGAGAGCGCGCCAGGTTCGATATAGAGGTTCGAAGCCGCCGGGCTCGGCGGCCCGGAGGTGCCGCGCGAGGCATGACCGGTGGTCCGCAGCCCGAGCTGCGCGGCACTGCGGGAATCGAGCAGCCAGGTGGTCAGAACCCCATCCTCGATCAGGGCGCGACGCTCCACGCGCTGCCCCTCACCGTCGAAGGCACGCGAGCGCATGCCCCGCACCCGTTTGGGATCGTCGATGATCGATATCCCCGAAGCAAAGACCGGCTTGCCCATCGCATCCTTGAGGAAACTCGTGCCCCGCGCGATCCCGCTGCCATTGATCGCCCCCGTAAAATGACCGAGCAGGCTCCCGGCAACACGAGGGTGATACACGACCGGCAGCTTCGCCGTCGCCGGACGCCCCGGGTTGAGGCGGCTGACCGCGCGTTCGGCGGCGATGCGGCCGAGCATCGCCGGATCATCGAGGTCGTTACCATGCACGGCAGAGGCGTATTCATAATCGCGCTGCATCGCGACACCTTCGCCCGCGATAGGCGAGACCGACACGCTGTGGCCGGACCGGCTATAAGCGCCGGCAAACCCGCGCGAGGTCGCGAGAGCGACGTGGCTGCGCGACCAGGACGCCCCCGAGCCCCCTGAATTGGTGATGCCGGGAAAGGCGAGGGCGGCTTCCTCGGCGGCGGCGGCGCGGGCCATAAGGATGTCAGTGCCGGGCTCGACCGGATCATCCATGTCGAGCACGCCGGCATCTTCGGGCGGCGGCGCATCCGGAATATCCGCGAACTGGTCTTCCGGCACCACCTTCGCCATTGCCACCGCCTGTTCGGCAAGCCGATCGAAACTGGCGGGATCGACCGCGCCGGTCGATACGATCGCACTGCGCTTGCCCACAAAAACCCGCAGCCCGATATTATTGGTCTCGGCGCGCTCGATCTCCTCGATCTTGCCCATCCGGCGCCCGACCGAGACCGAAGTTCCGGACGCCAGCAGCGCATCCGCCTGATCGGCCCCGGCTCGCCGGGCGGCAGCAAGCAACCCTGACAGATGATCGAGATTGCTCATGCCGCGAGCCTCTCCAGAATCTTCGGCATCTGCGGCACCCGCCCGATCGGGCCGATCGCGGCAAGGGTCGGTTTCCCACGAAAAATCCGCGCGGCGACGCGCGTGACATCGGCCTCGGTCACCCCGTCGATCTTGGCCACCGTCTCGGCGATCGGGACGATCCGCCCGAACACCTGCCATTGCCGCGCCAGTTGTTCGCACCGGCTGCCGGTCGATTCGAGCGACATCAGCAACCCGGCCTTCACCTGCGCCCGGGCGCGGCGCAATTCCGCATCCGTCACCGACTCCTGCACCTTGGCCAGTTCGCCGAGCGTGACCGGCACAAGTTCCGCCGCCTCGGCCTCACCGGTTCCCGCGTAGATACCGAACAGACCCGCATCGTTATTCGGTAACGCAAAGGAATAGATCGAATAGACCAACCCGCGCTTCTCCCGGATCTCCTGAAACAGGCGCGACGACATTCCGCCGCCGAGAAGGGTGGATAACAGCATGGCCGCATGAAAATCGGGATCGCTGTACCCGACGGCCGGAAAGCCGAGCACCAGATGCGCCTGATCGAGATCACGGATCTCGCGATAATCGCCGCCGCCATAAATCCCGGGAACCGGCGGGGTCTGCGTCGCGTTCGCCAGATCGGCGAAATGCTCGCTCACCAGATCGACCACCTGCTGATGATCGAGCTTGCCCGAAGCCGACACGACGATGTTCTTCGGCGTGTAATGCGCGCGCATGTAGCGCTGCAAAACATCCGGCGAGAGCGATTTGATGATCGCCTCGGTGCCCAGGGTCGGCCAGCCCATCGGCTGGCCCGGATACGCCGCCTGCTGAAAATGGTCGAACACAATGTCATCCGGCGTATCGTTCGCCTGACCGATCTCCTGCAGGATCACGCCCCGCTCGCGTTCGAACTCGTTGGCATCGAAGGTCGAATGGCAGAGAATATCCCCGATGATATCGATCCCGAGCGGCAGATCGTCCTTCAGCATCTTCACGTAATACGCCGTCTGCTCGCGCGAGGTGTAGGCATTGATATGCCCGCCGACATCCTCGACCGCCTCGGCAATTTCGACCGCATTGCGCTTTTCGGTCCCCTTGAACGCCATATGTTCGAGGAAATGCGAGACCCCGTTTTCCGGCGCGGTCTCATGGCGGGTGCCAACCCCGGCGTAAGCGCCGAACGAGACCGTTTCCACCCGCTCCATCCGCTCGGTCAGGATCGTGAGCCCGGAATCGAGATGGGTGATCTGAACACCGTCGGTCATGCATTGTTCCTATGCGCAAAATTGCGAACCAGCGCCTGCACCTCGGCGAGGCGGTTGCTGGACCGCTGAAAGACTTCAGGACGATGATATAGGTCTTTTAACCGTTCAGGGAGAGTGGGCCGTACGCCGATCGCGCGCTCCATCGCATCCGGGAACTTGGCGGGATGCGCGGTAGCCGCTGCGATCACCGGTATGCCGATCGGCGAGCAGGCGCGCGCGGCGGCAATGCCGATCGCGCTGTGCGGATCGGCGATGTAGCCGTAGTCTCGTTCAATCCGGCCGATTTCCGCCAGAGTCGCCTCATCGCCGAGCATAAATCCGGTGAACTCCCGCCGCACCGCACGCCAGACCGGCTCATCGACGGCCATCCGTCCGCTCGTGCGGAAATCCGCCATCGTTCGCGCCGTCACCACCGCATCACGATGCTGGAACTCGAACAAAAGCCGTTCGAAATTCGAACTGACCTGAATGTCCATCGACGGCGAAACGGTCTCGACCACACCGGCGGCACTCATGTCGTTGCTCGCCAGAAACCGCGCCAGAATGGCGTTCGCATTGCTGCCGACGCTGAATCGCGCAATCCGCACGCCCC
>JAQTXO010000066.1 GCA_028688765.1 Acidiphilium sp.
TGGCTGGCGAGGCGGATGCGCTGGCTTTCACCGCCGGAGAGGGTGGCGGAGCCGCGCGCGAGGGAGAGGTAGTCGAGCCCGACATCAACGAGGAATTGCAGGCGTTCGGTGATTTCGCGGAGGATGCGCCGCGCGATGTCCTGGCGTTGGGGGGTGAGGGTCTCAAGGGTGCGGCCGAACCAGATGCGGGCGTCGCGGATCGAGAGGTCGGAGACGGCGGCGATGGTTTCACCGTCGATTTTGACCGCGAGGGCCTGGGGTTTCAGGCGGGCGCCGTGGCAGGTTTTGCAGGGGCGGTCGGCCTGGTAGCGGGAGAGTTCCTCGCGGACCCAGACGCTGTCGGTCTCGCGCATCCGGCGTTCGAGGTTGCGGACGACGCCTTCGAAGGATTTGCTCACGCCGTAGGCGCGGACGCCATCCTTGTACTCGAACGCGATTTCGGACTCCCCTGCCCCGTAGAGAATCGCGTCCCTGATTTTTTGCGGCAGGTTTTCCCACGGGGTCGATAGTTTGACCTTGAAGAATTTGGCGAGGCTCGCGAGGGTCTGGTCGTAATAGGGGGATTGGGCGTTGGCCCAGGGGGCAATGGCCTGCTGGGCGAGGGATTTCGTTTCGTCCGGCACGATCAGATGGGGGTCGAAGAAGGTTTCGGTGCCGAGGCCGGCGCAATCGGGGCAGGCGCCGTGGGGCGAGTTGAAGCTGAACAGGCGGGGCTCGATTTCCTCGATGGTGAAGCCGGAAACCGGGCAGGCGAAGCGGGCGGAGAAGACGGTGCGTTCGCCGGTATCGGCGTTTTCGGCGTAGACGATGCCGTCCGACATGGCGAGGGCGGTTTCGAAACTGTCGGCGAGGCGCTGTTCGATGCCCTCCTTGACCACGACGCGGTCGACCACCGCTTCGATTTCGTGTTTGGTTTTTTTGTTCAGCGCGGGAACTTCGGCGATTTCGTAGAGTTTGCCGTCGATTTTGACGCGGGTGAAGCCGCGGCGCTGGAGTTCGGCCAGTTCCTTGCGGTATTCGCCCTTGCGGTCGCGCACCACGGGGGCGAGCAGGAGCAGGCGGGTGGCATCGGGCATCGTCATGACGCGATCGACCATCTGGCTGACGGTTTGCGCTTCGATCGGTAGGCCGGTTGCCGGGGAATAGGGCACGCCGACCCGGGCCCAGAGCAGGCGCATGTAGTCGTGGATTTCGGTGACGGTGCCGACGGTGGAGCGGGGGTTTTTCGAGGTGGTTTTCTGTTCGATCGAAATGGCGGGGGACAGGCCCTCGATGCTGTCGACATCGGGCTTGCCCATCAGTTCGAGGAACTGGCGGGCATAGGCCGAGAGGCTCTCGACATAACGGCGCTGGCCCTCGGCGTAGATGGTGTCGAATGCGAGGGAGGATTTGCCGGAGCCGGACAGGCCGGTGATGACGGTGAGCTGGTCGCGCGGGATGCGGACATCGACGTTTTTCAGATTATGCTCGCGCGCGCCGCGAACGACGATGAAACCCGACCCGGTCATGCTTTTGTTTCCGATATGTTCATGGTAGATATGGCGGCAAAATCGGGTTGTGGGAAGGGGTGGATGGTGCGGTGCAGGGATGATCGAGGAAGGGTAGCGAGCGCTTCTTTTTTGGAAAAAAGAAGCAAAAAACTTTTATTTATATAGGCTTGTGCGGTTTTGTTGGCACCGGACCCAAATTAGCGAAGTTTTTTTTGCTTCTTTTTTGTTCACAAAAAAGAAGGCCTTACTTTGGCTTGTCTCCGGCTTGACGCACCGAAGCGCCGGTGACACGGGTTGCGAACGGAACACGATAGGGGATCGACGATGGCGGGTAGTGTGAACAAGGTGACGCTGGTGGGCAATCTGGGCAAGGACCCGGAGGTGCGGACCACGCAGTCGGGGATGAAGGTCGTCAATCTGGCTCTTGCGACGTCGGAATCGTGGAACGACAAGGCCAGCGGGGAGCGCCAGGAGCGCACCGAGTGGCATCGGGTCGTGATCATGAACGACCGGTTGGCCGAGGTGGCGGAGAAATATCTCAAGAAGGGCTCGAAGCTTTATCTGGAGGGCAAGTTGCAGACGCGGAAATGGACCGATCAGGCGGGGGTGGAGAAATTCACCACCGAGGTGATGCTGGGGCGGTTCGGCGCGGAGATGGTGTTGCTCGATCGGCCCACCGGTGGCGGCGCAATGGCGGGCGGTAGCGAGAGTTATGGCGGGGGAAGCAGCGCGCCGGCGCGGCGTTCGACGGGTGGCAATGCCGGTGGGGGCAATATGGGCGGGGGCAATATGGGCGGTGGCGGCGGATGGGATTCCGGGCGGGGGAACGATCTCGACGATGAAATTCCGTTCTGAGGGCGGGATCAGCCGCCGAGGAGTTGCGCGAGCATCTGCGGCGGCAGGTTGATGTTGGAGTAGCCCTGCGGAAGCTGGAAATCTTCCGGGGGCTGCGGGGCTTCGGCGATTTGCAGGGCGGTGACCTGGGCCGAGCCTTTCGAGTCCTTGCCGGTGGCGGCGAGGACGATGCCGCTTCGGGTGATGCAGGCCGAGCCGTCACCCTTGCGTTTGAGGATCAGGTAGCGGGTGCATTGGTGGCCGGCGATGGTGGCGTCGCCGAGGCGGGTGAAATGGGCACCGTTCTGATCGAGCGCCTTGTGGATCACGCCCGAGAGGCCGGGAACCGCGACGATGGCGTGCATCTGCGGGACCACGATATCGGCGGAGCCGGCGGCGAGGTCGAGCAGCACGGTCACGCCGGTCGCCTGGCCGGAGAGGCTGACGGCGCGGAGCATCCGGCTGGAGGCCTGGTAGCGCACCCGCCAGGTCTGGGTCGGTTTGCCGGGCTGGGTGACCTGATAGACGCCCATGGCATCGCGATCGGGGATCAGGCGCGGGGCGGCGAAGGCGGGCGCGATGGCCGCGCCGGAGAGCAGCAGCGCGGCGGCGGCGATTTTGAAATTCATGGCGAATCCTCGGAACTCTTCGAACGCATCGCCTCGATATCGTGCATGATTGTGGCAGGATCAAGCGCGGCGTTCCAGCGCGCCGGGATCGCCACCGCGTCGGCCAGCAGGGCGTGATAGTGGGCGCGGCTGACTTCGTGCGCGCCGAAGCGGGCGAGATGGGTGGTGAGGAACTGGGTGTCGAGCAGGGTGAAGCCCGAGAGGCGCAGGCGGGCGACCAGATGCGCGAGGGCGAGTTTCGAGGCGTCGCGCACGAACGAGACCATGCTTTCGCCGAAAAAAGCCCCGCCGATCGCCAGACCGTAGAGGCCGCCGACGAGGCGGGCACCGTCCCAGACTTCGATGCTGTGGGCGTGGCCGCGATAATGGAGTTCGACGAACAGACGCTCGATTTCGGGGTTGATCCAGGTTTCCGGGCGCACCGCGCGTTCGGCGGCGCAGGCGGCGATCAAAGACGGGAAATCACGATTGCTGACGATTTCGAGGGGCGTGGTGCGCAGGGTGCGGAACAGGCGGCGGGGCAGATGGAACCCGTCGAGCGGCAGGATGCCGCGATGTTCGGGATCGAGGAAATGCAGGTGCCGGGAATGGCGGGTTTCGGCCATCGGGAACATGCCGAGGCGATAGGCGCGCAGGATCATGTCCGGGGTGAGGTGGAGATTGCGCGCGCTCATGGCGTGTTGTCGCGCGAAACTCAGGCGGCGACAACCGCGCTCACCGGTTGGGTCGCGCCGTCGAACCGGGCGCGGGCGGTTTCGTACACCACCCGGTCGAGCCGGGTCAGGCGCTCGATTTCGGCCTCGGCCTCGGCGGTGATGGTCACAGTTTCGGTCCGGCGGAACCAGCCGCTGGGGTCGGTATGGTTTTCGGCGGCGATATTGCCGCGCACCGGGGCTTCGGGCGGCTTTGCGCCGATCAGGGCGGCGAGGCGATGGATGCTGTCGTCCATCCGTTCGGTGATGCCGACGAAGCCGATCCGGTCGAGGGCGGCGACCGCCTGGCTCAGGGCGGCGACCGGCGAGCGGATCAGAGGATCGGTGGTGGCGCCGGTCACGTAGCGTCCGGTCAGGCGGCGGACGTAGAAATTGTCGATGTAATCGCGGAGCAGGGGTTCGGGGTCGCGCAGGAAACCGAGCAGGTCGTTGCGGTGGGCGGAGCCGACCACGGGATCGTGTTCGATGTCGTCGACCATGGCGGGATTGACCGCCCGCCAGTAGCGGTAAAGCGAGATCAGGCGGGCGCGCGGGTCGCGCAGCATGGTGAAGATGAAGCGCTCGGGTTCGATTCGTTCGAGCGCGGGCAGGCCGAAATGACCCCAGAGCAGGGAATATTTCGTGATGTCACGGCCGATGCCGGGCGGGGCGCGATAGAAATTATGCGGGGGCGCGGCGCGCAGGGGGTCGGGGTCGATCTGGTCGGGGTGGAACTGCCCGGTGAGCCATTTGACCACGGCGACGCCGCCGCATTTTTCCAGATGCAGGAAGCCGAGTTTCGGGCCGGTCCAGGCGGTGAAGATATTGCCGAGCAGATCGGGGCCCGGCGGGACCGGGCAGGTTCGTTCGAGATCGTCGATGGTCATGCCCTGGTTTTTGATGAACCACATCATGCGCAGCAATTCGGGCAGGAGGGACTCCATATCGGGCTGGAGCATCAGGCCGCGCAGGAGGGCGGGCATCCGGACGAATTTGGTGGCGACGGCGCGGCGGAACAGATCGGCCTCGGCCCCGGTGGGCCAGCGGCCCAATGCCATGCGGAGAAGTGGGCGGCTGGAACCGCGGAGCAGCGTCCGGCTCAGCAGGCTGCGGGCCAACGGGGTGCGAGACCGACCGCCGGAAAGCGGCTGGGGGACAGGACCGGTATTGGACATGGGTTCTGACTAAGGTGTTGCATTGCAGCGGGTCAAGCATTGAACATTTGCGGAATGTTACGATGGAGAGACACGCCCGCGTGAGGCCGAGGTCTTGCAACCCGTGATGGAGATTGTCAGAACGGATCGGCGTCAACCCTCGATCGACCTGTTGGAGTGCCCGGATTGAAAATCGCGATCATCGGCGGCGGCTATGTCGGCCTGGTATCGGCGGCGTGTTTTGCCGAATTCGGCGTCGAGGTGTGTGTCGCCGAGACCGATCCGGCGCGGCTGGATCGGCTGCTGGCGGGCGAGATGCCGATTTACGAGCCGGGGCTCGATGCGCTGGTGGCGAGCAACCGGGCGGCGGGGCGGCTTTCGTTCACCGGGGCGCTGGCCGAGGCGATTGCCGGGGTCGAGGCCGTGTTCATCGCGGTGGGCACGCCCTCGCGCCGGGGCGGCGGCCATGCCGACCTGACCTATGTGTTCGCGGCGGCGGAGCAGGTGCTGAAGGCGCTCGATCACCCGGTGGTTCTGGTGACCAAATCGACCGTGCCGGTCGGCACCGGGCGGAAGCTGGCGGCGCTGGCGGCGCGGCTGCGGCCTGATCTTGCGGTCGAGATTGCGTCGAACCCGGAATTTCTGCGCGAGGGCAGCGCGATCGGCGATTTCATGCGGCCCGACCGGGTGGTGGTGGGGGCGGAGACCGAGCGGGCGCGGGCGGTTTTGCGGGAGCTGTACCGGCCGCTCAATCTGATCGAGACGCCTGTTCTGATGACCGGGCTGGAGACCGCCGAGCTGATCAAATACGCGGCCAATGCCTATCTGGCGATGAAGGTGACGTTCATCAATGAAATGGCGGATCTGTGCGAGGCGGTGGGCGCGGATGTTCATGACGTGTCGCGCGGGATGGGGCTGGATGGGCGGATTGGGCGGAAGTTCCTGCATCCCGGGCCGGGGTTTGGTGGCTCGTGCTTTCCGAAGGATACGCTGGCTCTGGCGCGGATCGCGCAGGATGCCCGCGCGCCGAGCCGGCTGACCGAGGCGGTGGTGGCGGTGAACGAGGCGCGCAAGGCCGGGCTCGGGCGCAGGATTATCGATTTCGCGCTGGCGGCGGGGCCTGCGGGCGAGGATTTGCGGGGCCGGCGGATTGCGGTGCTGGGGCTCGCGTTCAAGCCGGAGACCGATGATATGCGGGATTCGCCCGCGATTCCCGCGATCGAGGCGCTGGCGGAGACCGGGGCGGTGATTGCGGCCTATGATCCGGCGGCGATGAGTGCGGCGAAACCGCTGCTGCCGGGGTCGGTGGTTTATGCCGAGAGCGCGTTGCAGGCGATCGAGGGTGCCGATCTGCTGGTTGTGATGACCGAGTGGAACGAGTTTCGCGCGCTGGCACCGGCGCGGCTGGCGCAGGCGATGGCGGGGCGGGTGATCGTGGACCTGCGCAATATTTTCGATCCGGCGGCGATGCGCGCGGCGGGATTCGTGTATCATGGGGTGGGACGCGGGCAGCGCCGGGTGACTGCCGACGCCGACGATGATGATACTGACGACGACCATGCCAACGATGACCATGCCGTGACGGGCAGAGATGAGAAGGACCTTGCCGATGGATGATGTCGCCACCGCTCACGAGGGGCAGAC
This sequence comes from Acidiphilium sp., assembly GCA_028688765.1. GTDB lineage: Bacteria > Pseudomonadota > Alphaproteobacteria > Acetobacterales > Acetobacteraceae > Acidiphilium > Acidiphilium acidophilum. The sequence continues at coordinate 6,444 of JAQTXO010000066.1, forward strand.
CGCCGGACCGGCGGGCGAGGAGGCGGTGCGGCGCGATCAGCATGGGCTGGCGATGGTCGGGGCGTATCCCGATTTCGCCAATCCCGATCTGGTCGAGACCATGCCGCTGACCGCGCGCACGCTGATCGATATCGGGTGCGGCGGCGGGGCGATCGGGGCAGCGTATCTGCGGCGCAATCCGCGCGCGCGGATGCTGGGCGTGGACATCGATCCCGGTTCGATCGAGGTGGCGCGGACCCGGCTGACCGAGGCGGCGGTGTGCGACGTGCAGACCGAGGCGTTTCCGTTCGATTTGTCCGAGGGGGTCGACTGCCTGGTGTATGGCGATGTGCTGGAGCATCTGGCCGATCCGTGGGCGGTGCTGGCGCGGCATGTCGAGGTGCTCAATCCGGATGGGACGGTGCTGGTGTGTTTTCCCAATGTCGAGCATTGGAGCATCACCTACCGGCTGCTCAAGGGCAGTTTCGATTATGAGGATGCCGGGTTGCTCGACCGGACGCATCTGCGCTGGTTCACTCCGCGCACCATGGGGGCGGCGCTGGAGCGGGCCGGGTTGACGGTGTGCGATGTGCGGCCGCGCCCGGTCGATCCGACCGAGGCGGCGCGGTTTGTCGAGGCGATGGGACCGGCGCTCGGCGCGCTGGGGATCGATACCGGGGATTATCTGAACCGGGCGGCGCCGATCCAGTTCGTGTGGCGGGCGAAGAAGCAGCCGCGGCCCCGGCTGGTGCTCGGCGCCACCATGCTGCCGCCGGTGGGCGGGGTTTCCGATGCGCGGGTGATCGAGCCGGTGCGCGCGATGGCGACCGATGCCTCGCTGCTGACCAGTATTCGCCCGGAGAGCGAGCTGACCCCGATATTCGAGGGCGGGGCGCAGGTGGCGGTGCTGCACCGGCCGCTGCTGCTCGGCGAACCGGGGCTGGCGCGGGTGCGCGAGCTGATCCGGCGCGGGTATGTCGTGGTGTCGGAATTCGACGATCATCCGGGATTTCTGGAGGCGCGCGGGGTTTCGCAGGCGGATTTGCTGACGTTCACGGCGGTGCATGCGGTGCAGACCAGTACCGAGGCGCTGGCGGCGGTGCTGTGCGGGTTCAATCCCGAGATCGCGGTGTTTCCGAATGCGGTGGCGGAACTGCCGACGCCGGTGAATTTTGCCGATCCGGAGCGGATGACGCTGTTTTTCGGGGCGCTGAACCGCGAGGAGGACTGGGCGCCGTATATGCCGGTGCTGAACGAGGTGCTGCGGGCGGTGGTGGCGCGGCTTGCGGTGACCGTGGTGCATGATCGCGGGTTTTTCGATGCGCTGGATACGACGGAAAAGACGTTCGTGCCGACCTGCGATTACCCGACCTATCGGGGGCTGCTCGCACAGTCGGAGATTTCGTTCATGCCGTTGCAGGACACCGTGTTCAATCAGGCGAAGTCGGATCTGAAATTTTTGGAGGCGAGTGCGGCGCGCGTGGTCTCGCTGTGCAGCCCGGTGGTGTATGAGGCGAGCGTGCGCGAGGGCGAGACCGGGTTGCTGTTCCGCAGCCCGGATCATCTGCGGATGCAGTTGCTGCGGCTGCTCGCCTATCCCGATGCGGCGCGGCGGCTGGCGGAGGCGGCGCGGGCCGAGGTGAGCGCGGGGCGGATGCTGGCGTATCAGGTCCGGGCGCGGACCGACTGGTATCATGCGCTGTGGGCGCGGCGGGAGGAGTTGACCGAAGCGCTGCGGGCCCGGGTGCCGGCGCTGTTCGCTTGAGCACATCCGGCGTGCCCGGGCGGGAGGATGGTGACGTGCCGGCGGGCGGCATCCGGATCGACTGGCCGGCATCGGATCAGCCGGCGTATCAGGGCGTGTGCCCGAATTGCGGTGCGGCGGGGGACAAGCCGCATGTGCTGGATGTGGCCTGGGTGGCGCCCAAGCTGCCGCAGGGCGATCGCAAGCCGGTTTATATGTGTCCGTCCTGCACCGCGCGGTTCTACCCGCCGCTGAAGGTGCCGAATTATCATGATCCGGATGTGATGGATTGGGGCTGGCATCAGTTTCACATTCAGCAGGGCGCGGGGCTGGTGCCGATCACGGCCCCGCTTGGCCGGATCGACCGGCCAGAGGGCACGCGGTTTCTGGAGATCGGGTGCGGGTACGGGTTCGGGCTGGATTTCGCGATCCATGCGCTGGGCTGGGAGGGGATGGGCATTGATCCGTCGCCGATGGCGCGGCTGGGGGCGGCGGATCTCGGGATCGAGATCCGGAATGGGTATTTTCCGCAGGCCGATCCGGAGGCGCGGATCTGGGACGTGATCGCGGCGACCGAGGTGATCGAGCATGTCGAGCACCCCCCTGCCCTGCTGGCAGCGTTGCGGGCGCGGCTGGCGCGCGACGGGGTGTTGCTGCTGACGACGCCGGATGGCGAGGCGATCAGGCGCGAAACCCCGGAGGCGGCGCTGGCGCAGTTGCTGGCACCGGGCATTCACATGGTGTTTCAGACCGAGGCGAGTTTGCGCCGGTTGTTTGCGGCGGCCGGGTTCGGCGATGTCGTGGTCGGGCGGGACGGGCTGACGCTGGTGGCCTATGCCGGGGCGATCGCGGGGGTGGTGACCGACGAGCGGGCGGATCATCGGGCGCGGTTTCGGGATTATCTGGCGGCGCGGGCGGCGGCGGTGCCGACCGGGAGCGATCTGGGGCTGGGGTTTGCCGGGCGCGCGATGTTCGAGGCGGTGGTGGATCTGGATTGGGCGGCGGCGCGGACGGCGCGGGGGTTGCTGTGGCCGGCGATCAGGGCGCGGTTCGGGCTCGACCTCGATGAGATGCGGGAGATTCCGGCGGATTTTTTCGGGATGGGGCTGGCCGCGCTGAAGGATGCGATGCCGTTGAATCTGGGGATGATTTTATACGCCGAGGCGAGCCGGTTGCGCGCCGAGCCGGTGCTGCGACCGCAGGCGGGGGCGATGTTCGCGCTCGCGGGCATGGCGGCGCTGGCGCTTCATTCCGCTCTGGCACAGGCGACGCTGAACGACGGGCTGGCCGAGGAACTGGTGTGGCGCGGGGCGGCGGAAGCGGCGATCGAGGCGGCGCGGGTGGCGGCACCCGAGACGCCGGGGCGGGTCGATTATCTGCGGTCGCTGCCGGTCGGGCGGGGTGAGCTTGCGGCGGCGACGTGGCGGGTGGTGGTCGGACTGGTCAATCAGGGGGCGATCGATCCGGCGCGGGAGATCATCGGGCGGTATGGGCTGCTGGATGAGCTGGATGATCTGCCCGCGCTGGTGCGGCGGGATGCGATGATCGTGCGCGGGCAGATGGCGCTGGCGCCTGACGGCGATCCGGCGGAGGCGATGATGATCGCGGGGATGATGGATGCCGGAGAGACGGCGGCGGATGAGATTTTGCTGGGTGGGTTCGTGCGGCTGACGAATGGCGGGCGGTATGGGGAGGCGGCGCTTCATATCGGGGCGGTGAGTGCTGCGACGCTGCGGCGCGAGGATGATGTGGCGACGGATGCGCGGGCGGCGCTGGCGATCGTGATCGAGCGGACCGCCGATCCGGTGGCGATTCCGGCGTTGCTGCGCGGGGTGG
>JAQTXO010000568.1 GCA_028688765.1 Acidiphilium sp.
TGAAAGAGGGAACATCCGCACGCCAGGGAACCCGGCGCGCATGCTCGATCCACTTGGCATGCTGCATCGCCATCGAATCAATGATCATTGCGAAGGCTTCATAGGTCGCGAACAAACCGTGCCGTCCCTCACTCATCCCCTCATTACGTAGCCGGCATGGAATTGCCGAATATGCCGCTGCTGCGCAGCATTTCCGTGAACCGCCGCATCAGGGGCAGTAGCCGGTGCTTCGGCATGTTCGGGATCAATTCATAGAGCATGCACCCCTGACGGAACAACGAGTGTGAGCGGGTCTTCGAAGTGTTGGACTTGAGCTGTCGATCCATTCCCAGGCTCTCGCCTGCCGTCCCGAGCATGGTCAGCAGCGCCATCGCAAACGCGCTGATGAGCAGCAGCCGATCGCGCCGCTCTGGTTCGGCGATGCGGATCTCAGCCATCCCCATCCCAAAACGCAAATCCTTGACGTCCCTGAAGCTGGGTTCGATCGTCCAGCGCCGGGAATATTGCTTGATCAATGTCCCTGCAGACGCCGCGGCGTCACTGCTCGCAAGGCACCATGGCTCCTTCATGTCACGGGCGTGTACGCACACCACGGCACCGACCTGATAGGCGTGCGAGGCGGTGACGCGTGCACCGCGCAGTTTGCGCGCCCGACCCGATTTGCCGACCCAGTCCGCCGCGGTTCGCGTCTCGCCTGCGGCATCGGTGACATGGATGTTGCCACGAAAGCGAATGACATAGGCAAAGCCAAGCTCCGTAAGATACGCGAACAGCTTGTGGTCACCGAAGCCGCGGTCGGCCAGGATGGTCACGCGGCAGCCGGGCGGGACAACCTCCGACAGGCGGCGCAGGCAAGTATCCTCGATGGCGTTGCGCTGATCTTTCAATTCCTCTTTCCACATCGACAGCCACAACAGAGGCATCGCCCGGCCATGCTTGCTCACCAGGTTGAGCGCCAACGTTGCCTGATCGTCGCCGTCGAAATCCGTCCAGTCCATGGCAACGACGATGTCGGTCTGCGAACCCACCAGATGCGGTACCCAACGGGCGAAGCTTTCCCAGACGTCGATACTCTCGTTACTGAGCATGCGATCAACCTGCTTGATCGCGTGCTTGGTCACCAGCCCGCGCGCCTGTGCCAACGCCTGACCGATCATCGCGACGGCGAGCGACGCGCCGGTCATCACGCCCAGTGTCGCAGCAGACAGGGAGTCAACGCGTTTGGCGTGGAGATCGTGGGCATACAACTCGTCAATGAATGCGCGGATGTCCTTCAACCGCCCACCATCACGCTTTTTCGATGCTGCAATTCCCATGATCCACCCTCATCCATGCATTCCAACGCTTGGTAGAGAATCGCAGCGAATCGGCGCAATACCTGGACCTATGGAAAATGGGGGGATTCCTGAGACGGTATATTCCTGCACCCATGCCGCGTTTGAGCGCTAAACAATCACAGTGGCAGGGGCGGAAGCTCACTTATCCCCTCATTACGTAGCCGGCATGGAATTGCCGAATATGCCGCTGCTGCGCAGCATTTCCGTGAACCGCCGCATCAGTGGCAGTAGCCGGTGCTTCGGCATGTTCGGGATCAATTCATAGAGCATGCACCCCTGACGGAACAACGAGTGTGAGCGGGTCTTCGAAGTGTTGGACTTGAGCTGTCGATCCATTCCCAGGCTCTCGCCTGCCGTCCCGAGCATGGTCAGCAGCGCCATCGCAAACGCGCTGATGAGCAGCAGCCGATCGCGCCGCTCTGGTTCGGCGATGCGGATCTCAGCCATCCCCATCCCAAAACGCAAATCCTTGACGTCCCTGAAGCTGGGTTCGATCGTCCAGCGCCGGGAATATTGCTTGATCAATGTCCCTGCAGACGCCGCGGCGTCACTGCTCGCAAGGCACCATGGCTCCTTCATGTCACGGGCGTGTACGCACACCACGGCACCGACCTGATAGGCGTGCGAGGCGGTGACGCGTGCACCGCGCAGTTTGCGCGCCCGACCCGATTTGCCGACCCAGTCCGCCGCGGTTCGCGTCTCGCCTGCGGCATCGGTGACATGGATGTTGCCACGAAAGCGAATGACATAGGCAAAGCCAAGCTCCGTAAGATACGCGAACAGCTTGTGGTCACCGAAGCCGCGGTCGGCCAGGATGGTCACGCGGCAGCCGGGCGGGACAACCTCCGACAGGCGGCGCAGGCAAGTATCCTCGATGGCGTTGCGCTGATCTTTCAATTCCTCTTTCCACATCGACAGCCACAACAGAGGCATCGCCCGGCCATGCTTGCTCACCAGGTTGAGCGCCAACGTTGCCTGATCGTCGCCGTCGAAATCCGTCCAGTCCATGGCAACGACGATGTCGGTCTGCGAACCCACCAGATGCGGTACCCAACGGGCGAAGCTTTCCCAGACGTCGATACTCTCGTTACTGAGCATGCGATCAACCTGCTTGATCGCGTGCTTGGTCACCAGCCCGCGCGCCTGTGCCAACGCCTGACCGATCATCGCGACGGCGAGCGACGCGCCGGTCATCACGCC
>JAQTXO010000569.1 GCA_028688765.1 Acidiphilium sp.
GACGGGGCTTCGGCGGGGGCGCGCATGAAACCCGGCGTGTTGACATCGGTTGCGACGGTTGCGCCGTGCATCAGGATGTTGGGCGAGGCGTACATTTTCGAGGTCGCTTCCATCCCCATGAACGAGACATGATCGAGCGCGGCACTCTGGCCGATCTCGTCATGCATCACGGCGGTGAGTTTGCCGTCTTTGGTCGCGGCCAGGCGCACCCGGCTTTCGGCGGCGGGGCGGAAACTGCCCACCGTGAACATCGCCTCGCGCGAGACGACCAGCTTGACCGGGCGGCCGAGCCGTCTGGCCGCCATGGCGACCAGCACGACATGCGGCAGGATCGAGGCCTTGGCGCCGAACGCGCCGCCGACATAGGGGCTTTCGACCACGACATCATCGACCGGGATGCCGAACACCTTGGCGAGACCGGCGCGGGTGCCCATCACCCATTGGCTCGGCAGATTGACGTGGAGCTTGCCGTCGACCCAGGCGACCGATGCCGCGTAGAGTTCGATCGGGTTGTGGTGCTGCGCCGGGGTGTAATAGGTCGCGTCGATCTTGACCGGGGCGGCGGCGAAGGCGGCCTCGGCATCGCCGACTTCGATGGTGGACTCATCCATCGGGTCGAGTTTGCGGCCGGGGGCGTCGAGCGCGGCGTTGGCGGTCTCGCTTGCATAGTCGATCTCGACGAGGCGGGCGGCTTGCTCGGCGGCTTCCTGGGTGTCGGCGATGACCAGTGACACGATCTGCCCGGCGTAGTGGATTTCATCGGAGGTCAGCGGCAGGAACGAGGATTGCATGTGGCCGCCCTTCATCACGAAGGTTTCCTCGCCGAGATCCTCGTTGAGGCTGCGATGGGTCAGGACCATCTGCACCCCTTCGACCGCTTCGGCTGACGCCGTATCGAGGCGGGTGATCCGACCGCGCGCGACCTTGCTCAGGGTGAGCGCGGCGTAGGCGGTGTTGGCGTGGGGGAAATCCGCCGCGTAGTGCGCGACCCCGGTGACCTTTGCCAGCGCATCGCGCCGGACGACCGGTGTGCCGATACTGCCATCCATCAGATTTTTCCTTTCGCGACCAGGGCGGCGCGGGCGACGGTGCGCGCACCCAGTTCGATCTTGAATTGATTGTGCCGGAGCGGTTTCGCATCGGTGAACGCGGCGTGACCGGCTTCGATGGCCAAAGCCTCGTCGAGCCGCCTGCCGATCAGCACCGCCTCGGCGGCGTGGGCGCGCCACGGCTTGCTGGCGACCCCGCCGAGGGCGACGCGGGCGGCGATGACGGTTTCGCCGTCCATTTCGAGGGCCACCGCCGCCGAGGTGAGGGCGTAGGCGTAGCTCTGGCGGTCGCGCACCTTGATATAGGTCGAGCGTTTGCCGGACGGGGTGGCCTTGACCAGGATCGCGGTGACGATTTCGCCGGGCCGCAGGATCGACAAGCGGGCGGGGTCTTCGCCATAGGCGATGTGGAAATCCGCGAAATCCACTACCCGGCGGCCCGAGTCCGAGGCGATTTCGATGCTGGTGTCGAACGCGGCGAGGGCCGTGCCCCAGTCGCCCGGGTAGGTCGCGATGCAGCGATCGGACGTGCCGAACAGCGCCATTTCGCGGTCTTCGCCATCGAGCGCGGCGCAGCCGGAACCGGAGGTGCGCTGGTTGCAGTCCGAAACGCCATCGCGGAAATAGACGCAGCGGGTGCGTTGCAGCAGGTTGCCGCCGAGGGTGGCGGCGTTGCGGATCTGCTGCGAGGCGGCGAGTTGCAGGCTTTCGACCAGAGCGGGATAGTTGCGCTTGAGGAACGTGTTTTCGGCGACATCCGCCATGCGGGCGAGCGCGCCGAACCTGAGCGTTTCACCCTCGACCTCGATCTCCGCGAGGCCCGGGATATGGGCGATGTCGATGACCTGGTCGGCTCCCGCGAGGTCGCCGCGCATCAGATCGACCAGCGTGGTGCCGCCCGCCATGATCGCGCTGTGGGGATGACCGGACTCGCTGATCGCCTGATCGAGCGAGGTGGCGCGGCTGTAGGTGAACGGGCGCATCAGGCGGCCTCCGCCATGGTGGCATCGGCGACGTCGCGGATGGCGGCGACGATGTTGGGGTAGGCGGCGCAGCGGCAGAGATTGCCCGACATGTATTCGCGGATCTCATCGTCCGATCCGGCGTGGCCTTCCTCGATACAGGCGATCGCGGACATGATCTGCCCCGGTGTGCAGTAGCCGCACTGCAATGCATCGTGGGCGACGAAGGCTGCCTGCATCGGGTGCGGCGCGCCGTTGGCTCCCTGGAGACCTTCGATCGTGGTGATTTCCGAGCCCGCCGCTGCCGCCGCGAGCATCAGGCAGGAGAGCTGGCGGCGGCCATCGACATGGACGGTGCAGGCACCGCAGGTGCCGTGGTTGCAGCCCATTTTGGTTCCGGTGAGGCCGAGATGTTCACGCAGCGCATCGAGCAGCGTGGTGCGCGGGTCGAGCTGGATGTCGTGGCTCTGCCCGTTGACGTTCAGAGTGATCCGCATGCGCGGACCGGTTGCTTTCC
>JAQTXO010000570.1 GCA_028688765.1 Acidiphilium sp.
CGGCACGCTGTCGGCGGTTTCGATCTCGGCCGTCGCCAGGACCCGCGTGCTGATCCTGTACCGGCCCCCGATCGGATGACCTTCAGCATCGAGGGGGATGAAGGTCATGATGGTCCGTCCCCGCCGTTCCATCGGACGGGCGACGAAGCGATCGAAGCTGGCACCGTCGGTGAACCGTAGCGGCGTGGCAAACCGCAGCCTGGTGCCGCCGATGATACGCGCCTTGTGTTGTCGGATCTTCGTTTTGGACTCGCGTGCGGCCGCAACCCGCGCCCGCCAGTCTGCCGCATATCCCGCGCCGGGAAGATGCTCGATCGGCGTCAGCAGGGTCATGATCCCGAGCGGGCACTCGACCTCGCAGGGACCAACAGATTCGTCCATCGGCTTGTAGCCGAACTCGCCATCGCGACGCATATTGGTCAGAAATACATACGCCACCGTGTAGGGTGTCTCGTTCGGCACGCTGATCCTGACCGCAGCGTACCAGGTCGTGCCCACGAAGGCGGATTTGATCACCGTGACCGTGGGCTTGGCAGGATCGCTCGGCGGATGTTCGACTTCACTGCGCAGGAACGCATCCTTGTCGGCCACGCTGCGACCGCGAATAGCTTGATAATACCACCCCATGACGGGATATCCTTTCAGATGGGTGTTGCTGGAATCCCCTTCCGGAAACACCAGAACCCGCCTTCAGGGGCGGGTTCTGGATCCGGTCGGCGATGATGTGAGGGCTGGCAGGGTCAGGCGTACGAGGGTCGTGTCCTCGGAAAATGCGTCGGCATGGTCAGCGCACGCATCACCAAAATATCGTATTGCCCGACCGAGTTGGTTTGCGAGATCTCGGGCCGGCCCCGGTTGAGTTCCGATAATCTGGTCCGCATCAGCGCTGCGTGGGCATCAGCGGCATCACGTGAACAGAACCCTGCCGGTGCCGCACCGAGCGTCTCGTAGATCCACGGGTCGATCACCAGAGTACCAGCCTGATACCACCAGCCCCCTTCCTCCGGTCCGCCATAGCTCAGATCGATCAGGAACACGGTGACCCAGTAGAGCCCGCAATCCTGATCATCCCCGGTAATTTCGGCAGGGCCGGTTGCGGGTTCATCCGGCTGCGCGAAGGGCGGCAGGATCGCAGCGGTCGGGGCGCTCATTGCACGACCCTCGCAATGACGCACGGATTCGAATTGGGGTCGGGACGCCGCTTGGCGTGCAGCAGATCGATCCCTGGGGCTGCCAGAACGATATAGGCGAGGATGGCGAGCGTCAGGCAGTGGATCGCCAGTGCGAAATGCCTGACGTCCATTCCTTGTGAAGGGGGTGATTTCATGGGATTTTCCTTTCATCTTCTCTCCAAAGATGTCAGGTCAGCGGCCGCGGCGGTTCCGGCCGGTGCAAGGCCGCGCGGGCGCCTTCGCCCCGCGCGGGACCGCAGCCACGCGCAGCCTGCCACTGGGCAGGCGAGCATGGCGAGGACCCACGACTTGCAGCGGACGGACCGACCGTGGCAGCACGGTGCTACCGCGGGATCGTAGTAAGGCTGATCCTGATGAGACGATCTATACGCGCGGTGGGCGGCGACGCTGCTCGTCCGCACGTTTTTTCCGCCAGGCAAGCCACGCCGCCTTCATCTGATCGATCTGCGGCGCAAAGATGTAACCGAACACCGCGCCGATCGCGAGGATCGCCGTCAGGTTCCGGAGATAATCACTCATGGCTCACTCCGCCGCCCTGGCAGGATCGTACCCGAAATCCGCCGACTTCAGCACCTCATTCCGACGCGCTGCCAGCAACGCGTGCAAATTGGCCAGGAACTGTTCCGCCGCAATTTCGGCGGGCCACGGTTCCCAGGCGCGCATCCCGGCAGGCAGCGGTAGCGGATCCTGGTCCAGTGGGGTGAGGGTGATCCCGAGATCGCGCCGCAGCGCGGGCTTGCGCCAGCCGACGACATGCAGGGCCTCGCTGGCAGCGGCCAGGCGATCGGCATGCTTGTGCTCGTGGTGGCTGGCCACCATCCAGGGCGGCAGATCGTAGCGCTGGTTCACCGCCATCTGCAGCCGACGGTTGATCTCGACGTAGCCGGAACCGAGATGCGGCTTCAGCGGAGTGATCGGATCGAACCCGCCGATCAGCGCCTCGGTCGCATCGTGCAGCAATTCCCGCAGCGCCTCGCCAGGAGACAATGGGATGGGCGAAAGCATGGTTCGGATCGCGAGAACCGTCAGGCTGTGCTGGGCAACCGAAAGCGGCAGATTCCAGCGCGATTGGCCACCCCAGCGGTAGGTGCGCGACAATCCTGTCGCAAGATCGGCGTCCGTCCATCCATTGGGCGACGGATCGAGCAGATTGAGCCGGCTACCCGAGCGGAACAGGATCCAGGCGCGCGGTGTGTTCGTCATGGTACTCTCCTGCCGGATCTGAGAACGTCGTTGCAGTCATTTGCTCCTCCGGGCGGGAGAAGAGGTGTCGACGCGATTCCACGACTGACGGCAACGTCGTCGATCCGCTTCGCATGGTGATCGCCCGGG
>JAQTXO010000571.1 GCA_028688765.1 Acidiphilium sp.
ACGCACGGGAGCAGCGCGGCCGATGAAAATCGACAACCAGGCCCGGAAGGCCGCGATTCTCGGCAGCATCCGGCGCGGACTCCGGTGCGATGCCCTGCCGGCGGACCAGGCGATGATGATCGAGGCGCGGCTGGCCGCCCATCCGCGCCAGATCATTCCCGCCCGGTCATTGCAGGATCACGAGGCGCTGGTCGCGCTGTTCATCGCCAACGCCACACGCGAATATGCCACGATCGACCATATCGCCGACCGGACCGACCTGCCCGAGGCGATCGCGACCTATCTGCGCGGCCAGAACCTGCCACTTGACCTCGTGATCGCGCCTCACCCCGAATTGGAGTCGATCGACTGGGCGGCGCACCCCCTGCTGACCACCCGCTACGGGCGTGCCACCCCGTCCGACATGGTCTCGCTTCAGGCCGGGTTCGCCGGTATCGCCGAAACCGGCACGCTGATGCTGCCCTCCGGTGCGGCGACGCCGACCACGCTCAATCTGTTGCCGGATACCGAGATCGTGGTGCTCGACGCCGACGCCATCGTGGGGCCGTATGAGGACGCGTTCGACCGGTTGCGCGCTGCGGGGCCGATGCCGCGCAATGTCATGCTGGTCACCGGCCCGTCGCGCTCGGCGGATATCGAGCGGACGCTGGAACTCGGCGCGCACGGGCCGCGCCGGCTGCATATCGTGCTGGTCGGTGCGCAGAACGCCGGATAAAAGCTGCCTTATCTGTTAAAGATCCCGGTCATGGGTGTCAGACGGAAACCTATTCCTGCGGCCGAGCTGGAAGCCTGGGCGCGGTATCTGCGGCACGTGACGCCGCTGCAGGGGGTTTCCGTGCCGATGCCGCCCGAGCCGCAGTTGACCGAGCCGAAGTTGACCGAACCCGCTCCGGCCGATCGGAAGGCCACCCCGGCACAGCCCACCGCTGGGCCGGAGCCGAAAGCCGCGCGGAAAGCCCCGCGCCGGGCGGCGCTTTCGATCGGCGTCGCACCCCCCGGTCTCGATCGGGCGACCTGGGCCCGGTTTCGCGCCGGCAAGATCGCCCCCGAACGCGTGCTCGATCTGCACGGCATGACCAAGGCATCCGCCCATGTCGCGGTAACGGCACTGATAGCCGGGGCCGCCGGGCAAGGGCTGCGCTGCGTTGAAATCGTCACCGGTCACGGCAGGCGCGGCGGCGGTGAGGGCGTGCTGCGCCGCGAGGTGCCGTTCTGGCTGAACGATGCGCCGCTGCACGCCCTCATCCTCGCGGTCTGCCACCCCCATGCCGCCAATGAAGGCGCGTTGCGGGTGCTGCTCCGGCGCAACCGGGCATGACGCCGTTCGGCGCCCGGCTGCGCGCGCTCCGCGCCGAACGCCGGATCACGCTGCGGGCGATGGCGGCGGCGCTCGATATTTCACCCGCCTATCTTTCGGCCCTGGAACATGGCCGTCGCGGCGCGCCCTCACCGGGGCTGATCCATCAGATCTGCGAGAAGTTCGGCCTGATCTGGGACGACGCGCATGATCTGGCCGATCTGGCGCGGGTGTCGAAGCCTAAACTTCGCCTCGACAGCGCGGGGTTGACGCCCGAACAAACGGCCCTGGCCAACCGCTTCGCCCGCCGGCTCCGCCATCTGCCGCCCGCGACTGTCGCTGCGATCGACGCGCTGTTGCAGGAGGGCGAAACCGAGGGTGGCCGGGTCAGTTGATCGCGGCGAAGGCTGCGATCGTCGCCTCGATCATCCCGGCGGTCACATCGAGATGCGTGCAGAGCCGCAGCCTTGTGCGGCCCATCACCGAGACCATGATGCCCTGGGCGCGGAGGGAGGCCGCCCAGTCGTTCGGCGATCGGCCACTGGCGGCGACATCGGCATAGACCAGATTGGTCTCGGGGGTTTCGACCTGCAACCCGGCAATCCCCGCCAGCCCCGCCGCGAGCCGCCGCGCATTGGCGTGATCCTCGGCCAGCCGATCGACATTGTGATCGAGCGCATAAAGGCAGGCGGCGGCGCAGATACCGGCCTGGCGCAGCGCGCCGCCGAGCCGTTGCTTCCAGCGCCACGCCCGATCGATCACCTCCGCCGATCCCGCGAGCACGGCACCGAGCGGCGCACCGAGCCCCTTGGTGAAATCGATCCACACGGTGTCGAACGGGGCGGCATAATCGGCGGCGGCAATGCCGGAGGCGACCACGGCGTTCATTAGCCGCGCGCCATCCATATGGGTGGCCATGCCCGCCTCATGCGCGATGCCGGCAAGCTGTTGCAGCACATCGAGCGGCCAGATCGCACCGCCGCCGAGGTTGGAGGTCTGCTCGACTTCGAGCAGGGTCTGCGGGGCGGAATAGCGCGAGGGGGCGCGCAGGCTGGCGCGCAGATCGTCCGGGGTGAAAAAACCGCGTGCACCATGCAACCCGTGCACCCGCGCGCCGGCCAGCGCCCAGGGCGCGCCGCCCTCGGCCTCGATGATATGGGCGGACTCGTGGGCGATGATTTCATCGCCGGGGCGGCAATGGGTCAGGATGGCGACCGAATTGCACAT
>JAQTXO010000067.1 GCA_028688765.1 Acidiphilium sp.
TTGAAGAAATAGAAGACCGCCACGCAATAGAGGAAAATGCCGAATTCCTCGATGTCGAGCAGCGGCTGCCAATGCGGATCATACAGATAGTCCAGCCGCCGGGTCATGCCCATGAAACCGAGGGTGAACATGGCGCTGAAGGTGGTCGCGGTGCCGAGCGAGAAGAAGATGAAGAACTTCCGGCCCGCGTTTTCATCCAGCCGGAAGCCGAACACTTTCGGGAACCAGAACATCACCCCGGCGAAAATGCCGTACACGCTGACCAGGAACATCATGTGGAAATGCGCGATGACGAACACGCTGTTATGGACGGTGTAGTTGATCGCGGGAATCGCCAGCATCATGCCGGTCAGACCGCCGACCAGCAGCAGGATCAGGCCGCCGATCGCCCAGAGCATCGGGGTTTCGAAGCGCAGGCGGCCACGATAGAGGGTGAGCGACCAGTTGAACACTTTCACCCCGGTCGGGATACCGACCAGCATGGTCGAGACGCTGAAGAACAGATTGACGCCCGGTCCCGCCCCCATGGTGAAGAAATGGTGCAGCCACACCGCCCATGACAGCCCGGCGATCGAGAGGGTTGCCGCGACCATCACGGTGTAGCCGAACAGCGCCTTTTCGGAGAAGACCGGGATGACTTCGGACATGATGCCCCAGGCCGGCAGGATGATGAAATAGACCTCGGGGTGACCCCAGATCCAGAACAGGTCGGTATAGAGCATGAGGTTGCCGCCCATGCCGCCGGTATAGAAATGGGTGCCGAGGTAACGGTCCGCACTGAGCAGGGCCAGAGCCACGCCGAGCACCGGGAAGGCGGTGAGGCCGATGGTTTGGGTGCTCAGGCTCGCCCAGGTGAAGAAGGGCATCCGAAACCAGGTCATGCCCGGTGCGCGCATCATCACGATGGTGGTGATCAGGTTGAGCGCGCCGAGCGTGGTGCCGAGACTGCTGAGTTGCAGCGCCCAATCCCAGTAATCGACGCCGACGCCGGGGCTGTAGGGCAGTTCGGTCAGCGGAATGATGCCGACCCAGCCGGCATGCGAGAAATCGCCCACGAACAGCGAGATCATCACCAGCGCCGCTCCGGCGGCCGTGAGCCACAGGCTGACCGCGTTGAGGTAGGGGAACGCCATGTCCCGCGCGCCGATCTGGAGCGGGACGATGATGTTCTGGAATCCGGTGAGCACCACCGTGACCGCGAAGATGATCATGATCGTGCCGTGGGAGCTGTAGATCTGATCGAAATGGAACGGCGGCAGGTAGCCGTGCAGCGCCTGAAGATGGCCGGCGGAATGGGGGCCATCGGCCATCGCCTGCTGGGTCCGGATCATCACCCCGTCGATGAAGCCGCGAAACAGCATGACCAGCCCGACGATGATGTACATCACCCCGATTTTCTTGTGGTCGAGCGAGGTGATCCATTCGCGGAACAGATAGCCCCATTTGCGGTAGTAGGTGAGCGCCGCCATGATCACGAGGCCGGCACCCGCCGCGAAGATGAAGGCGCCGAGCACGATGCCGTTGTGATAGGGGATCTGGGCGAGGGTGAGCCGACCGAACAGCGGCGTCCAGGGGCCTTGGAGATGAACCAGCACTGTGATGTCCCTCGTTATGATTTCTGCGAAGCGTAGGCGGTCAGATATCCGGCATGGTCACGCTTGTTCCTGAGCATGTCCTTGGTCAGGAAAATCGGGGTCCGATAGGTCTTGCCGTCCATCGCCGCGGTGATGACATGCCGGAACAGATGCGGCTCGACATCGGCGTAGATCGCGTGATGGTGCGCGATATTGACGGTGGGACGGGCGAGTTTCTCGAAAGCGGCGTAGCTGAGGCGGCTGGTGCCGCCCTTGACCTTGGCCACCCATGTCTTGAAATCGGCGGGGGAGACCGCGTGGGTCGGAAACTGCATCCACGACATGCCGGCGCCGCTGATATCCGCCGAGAAGCCGATCCATTTTCCGGGATGATCGACCCGCATGACGTCCTTGGTCCGCATGCCGGGCATCACGTCGATCATGCCGATGAGCTGCGGGATATAGAAATCGTTGACCACATCGGTCGCGGTCAGGCGGAATTCGACGGTCCGCCCGGTCGGCACATAGACCGTATTGAGGGTCGCGATCTTTTGTTTCGGATAGATGAACAGCCATTGCCAGTCGGTCGCGACCACGTTGATGATCAGCGGGTGGACCGCCGCGGCGCCGCCGGGCGGGGGGGTCGCAGCCGAGGTCTTCCGGTTGAGTATGGTCGGGTTATAGGGGTTGACCCCGAACACGCCCTGCCAGGAGAAATAGCCGAGCGCGATCACCGCGATAAGCGGAATCCCCCACATCAGCAATTCAAGGCGCACCGAATGGGTGAATTCGGGATCGTATTTCGCCTGACGCGAGGCCCGGTAGCGCCACATCGCGATCAGGATGAAAATCAGGGTCGGCAGAATGATGCAGAGCATGATCAGCACGTCGATCACGGTGAAGCGCCATTCGGCGCGCGCGATCGTGCCGACCGGATCGAACAGGCGGATATGGGTGTCGCTGCAGCCGCCGAGCAACAAAGCCAGACCCATCGGTGCCCGGCCCATCCAGCGGCGCCAGTTAGCCCTTGCGGGCTGCGCCTTCGTTTCGGGCTGTGCCGGCAAATCGAGTCGGGCATTCATGTCGTCACCCGTGCTGAACGTACCCAAACGTTTTTATCCCTTCGTAAGTCCGAGCCGTATTCATGTAGTGGCATACATATCGGCGCATGTTACGAATCGATCAACTGGCGTTTACAAATCCAGTGGTCACATATAATTGTTCAATACACTATATATTGAAGTCGAAACGGACACTTCACGCGACCGGCATTAATCGTCATGCCGGTCGCGTGATCGCAATTCAGGCCGCCTTGGCGTGCGACGAGGTTTTTTCGTCATCGGGATTTGACATGCCTTGTGGCTTGCCGCCGGTCGGCTTCGGGTCGGCGACGTATTCGAACGGCGTGGTGTTCCAGGGACCGCGCATGTCCTCGCCCTGCGAGAGATTGTACACGACATTGACGGTCTCGTCCGGCTGGATGGTGCCGAACATCGGGTCGGTCAGTTTGCCGAGCGAATCGAGCGCTTTCATGAACATCTGCGCGTGGGTGATCTCGCGGGTCAGCAGATGGACCAGGGTTTCGCGGGTGCCTTCGTCATCGCACTGGTGGATCAGCGCTTCGTAGGTCTGGCGCGCACCCGCTTCGGCAGCGATATTGGCCCGCAGGTCGCGCACCACGTTGCCGCCTTCGTTGATATAGGAAGCGGTCCAGGCGGAGCCCTGACTGTCGACGAAATGCGGGCCGATGCCCTTGATTACAAACAGCGGCACATCGTGGAGTTTGTGATGCTGCTTCTGCGAGGTGTGCTGGACGATGAGCTTGCCGACCATTTCGAGATGGCTGAACTCCTCGATCGCGATGTCCTGCAACATGTCACGGATGCCGGGATCTTCGACGTGGAAGGATTGGACCCAGTATTGCAGCGCCGCCGTCAATTCACCGGTCGCACCGCCGAACTGTTCGAGCAGATACTGGCCGAAAACCGGATTCGGCGTCCCGACTTTGACGGGCCGGATGGTTTCCTTGCGATGGTAGAACATGATGGTATCTCCTGCGAATTTGTAAAACCTTACCGCAGGTGATGCGAGGCGGCGGGGACCGCAACCGGCAGATGCGGAGATGACCCATTGTTCACGGCCCGGTCAACCGGTGGTGATCGATCGGGAACGGGCCGTTGCCAGGGTTGCAATGATCAGCGGTGCGGCTGGTCGAGAACGTCGCGGATGCGGGTGGCGAGCTGATCGAAGGTGAACGGCTTGGTCAGCAGCGCGACCCCGGCATCGAGCCGGCCCTGATGGACGATGGCGTTGCGGGAATAACCGGTGGTGAACAGGACGCGCAGGCCGGGGCGGATGATCTGGGCTTCGGTTGCCAGTACCCGGCCGGTGCGGCCGGGGAGCACCACGTCGGTGAACAGCAGGTCGATCCGGCCCGGAGTGCGGATGATCTCCATCGCGGCGTCGGAATCGGCGGCTTCGAGCACGCTGTAGCCGAGTTCGTCGAGCATCATGACGCTGTAGCTGCGCACATCGTCGTTATCTTCGACGACGAGGATGATCTCCTCCTTGAGGCCGCCGGGGGGGGCAACCGCGACGGTGGCGGCGGTATCGGTCAGATCGCCCCGATAGCGCGGGAAATAGAGCCGGACCGTGGTGCCCTGACCCGGTTCGCTATAGATGGTGATGTGGCCGCCGGATTGCTTGACGAAGCCGTAGACCATGCTGAGCCCGAGGCCGGTGCCCTTGCCGACCTCCTTGGTGGTGTAGAACGGCTCGAACACCCGGCCCAATGTTTCGGTGTCCATGCCGCTGCCGCTGTCGCTGATCGAGACCACGGCGTACTGGCCGGGGATCACTTCGGAATCCCGCGCGGTGTAGGAATCATCGAGCATGGTATTGCCGGTTTCGATCGTCAGCTTGCCACCGCCGTGCATCGCGTCGCGGGCGTTGACCGCGAGGTTGAGGATGGCGTTTTCGAGCTGGTTCTGATCGACCTCGACCGGCCAGAGCCGCGCGGCGGTGACGGTTTCGAGCTCGATGGTTTCGCCGAGGGTCCGGTGCAGCAACTCGGTGCTGTCACGGACCACGGCATTGAGGTCGAGCGGCCTGGGGTCGAGCGGCTGGCGGCGCGAGAAGGCGAGCAGGCGGGCGGTGAGGGTCGCGGCGCGCTGGGCCCCCTGGGTTGCGAGGTTGAGGGCGCGGGTGACGCGCGGATTGTCCTGCGGGCCGCGGCGGCGGATGGTATCGAGACCGCCGATGATTACGGTGAGCAGATTGTTGAAATCATGGGCGACCCCGCCGGTGAGCTGGCCGACCGCTTCCATTTTCTGGGCCTGGCGCAGGGCATCTTCCGCCTGCAGGCGTTCGGCGACGGCGACGGCGATCCGTTCCTCAAGGGTAGCGTTCAGCCGTTCCATCGCGCGGGTCTGGGCGCGCAGCTCATCCTGCGCCGCCTTTTCGCCGGAAATGTCGATCACCGCGCCGATCAGCCGGGTCCCGGTGGCGGAACCCGCTTCGAGCATGCCGCGGGCGATCACGTGGCGCGGAGCGTCGCCCCCGAGTATCCGGTATTCCGCCTCGAAGGGCCGATTTTCCGAAATGGCTGTCGCGATCGCGTCAACCACGCGATCCCGATCGTCAGGGTCGATCCCCTGGGTGAACTGCTCCAGCGGGAGGCCTTGCGCCGCCACCGCTTCGGGGACGCCGAAAAACGCGACAAGGGGACCGAACACCATGGTGCGGTTGGTTTCGACATCGAGTTCGAAAATCGCGACCCGTCCGGTGGCCAGCGCGATGTCGAGGCGTTCGCGGGTCATCAGCAGTTGCTGCTCGCTGCGCATGATTTCGCGCGCGGCCTCACGCCGGACCATCGCCATCTGGATGTTGGTCGCGACGCGCGCCAGCAATTCGCGGGCGGCGAAGGGCTTCGTCAGGTAATCATCGGCCCCGGCGTCGAGGCCTTCGATTTTCGCCTCCTCGCCGGCGCGGGCCGAGAGCAGCACGACCGGGGTACCGGCCAGAGCGCGTTCGGCCCGGACGGTCCGCAGCAGGCCGAACCCGTCGAGCCGGGGCATCATGACGTCGGAGAGGATCAGATCGGGGGGGGCCTGCCGCGCGGCTTCGAGGGCGGCGAGACCATCGGGGACCGCTTCGACCGTGTAGCCCTGGCCGGTCAGCAGGCGGCTGACATAGTCCCGCATGTCGGTGTTGTCGTCGGCGAGGATGATGCGCTGGCCACGCCTCGCGCGATCGGGGTGCGAGCCGTCCTGCATGGCGGGGGGGACGCTCTGGTCCGGCAGCCAGCGCATCGCTTCCTCGACGAACAGGGCGGCATTGCGGGGCTCGGCGGCGGAACTTGCGGTCGCGATCTGGTCGGGTGGCAGATGGGCGGTGCCGAAGGCGAGGTGGATGATGAAACAGGTGCCGGTGCCCGGTTCGCTCTCGACGGCGATGGTGCCGCCGTGGAGGCGGACCAGCTCCTGCACCAGAGCGAGGCCGATGCCGCTGCCTTCGATGCTGCGGCCCTGGCCGGCTTCGACCCGGTGGAACCGCTCGAACAGGCGGGGCACTTCGGCGGGGGGAACGCCGATGCCGGAATCGCGGACCCGGATTTCGGCGTGGGTGCCATCGGCCGTGGGGCGAACAGTGAGGTCGATGCTACCGTGGAGGGTGAATTTGAAGGCGTTGGAGAGCAGGTTGAACAGGATTTTTTCCCACATCTCGCGATCGAGATAGACCGGCGCGGGCAAGGCGGGCGTCTCGACCTGGAGTGTGAGGCCGGCGCGCTCGATCGCGGCGCGAAAGCAGGAGGCGATTTCCGCGCTGAAGGCGGCGAGGTCGGTGGGGGCGAAGCGGGCGCCGGTGCGGCCGGCCTCGATCCGCGAGAAATCGAGCAGGTTGTTGACCAGGCGCAGCAGGCGGGTGCCGTTGCGGAAGGCGAGCGCGATCTGGTCGTGGACCGCGCCTTCGGTTGTGGCCAGCGCGTCTTCCAGCGGGCTCAGCATCAGGGTCAGCGGGGTGCGGAACTCGTGGCTGACATTGGCGAAGAAGACGGTTTTGGCGCGATCGAGCTCGGCCAGCGCCTCGGCCCGGCGGCGTTCCGCCTCGAAGGCGCGGACCCGGGCGAGGGCGGCGCCGATCTGGCCGCAGAGGAGGGTGACGAAATCGTTATACGCAGGGTCGAACGCCCGATTGGGGTTGAGGCCGACCACCATGACCCCGGCGGTGGCTTCCTGCTCGGCCTGGTTGGGGATCGGGACAATCAGGGCGTTGGCGGGCGGGCGGTCCCAGATGCCGTGGGGGAGGGTCGCGAAGCGGTCGGCGAGGTCTGTGACGAGGACGGGTTGGGCGGTTTGGAGGATCGCATCGATCGGCCAGACCAGGTCGGTGGCCTCGATCCGGACGGGCGAGGCGGTGAGGCCCGGGGCGATGCCGGAATGCGCCACGAGGTCGGCACCCGCGTGCTGCTGATCGTAAAGGTAGGTGAGGACGAAGGGGAGGTCGGCGGTGTTGGTGGCGAGTTCGGTGCCGATGGCGGAAAACAGGGCGGCTTCGTCGTTCGCGGCGGCGGCGGCGGCGCCGAGGCGGCGGAGGGTTTCGAGCCGGCGGTCGTTGATGACCCGTTCGGTTTCCTCGACGACGACGCAGAACATCCCCGCGATGGCGCCATCGTCGTCGAACAGGGGGCTGTAGGAAAACGTGTGGTAGGTTTCCTCGGTGAAGCCGCTGCGCTGCAGCAGGAGCAGCATGGCTTCGGAGTAGGTGGCTTCGCCGGTTTCGAGCACCTGGGCGATCAGGGGGCCGATATCGGGCCAGATTTCGGCCCAGACGTTCCGGGCCGGTTTGCCGAGGGCTCCGGGGTGCTTGACGCCGAGGGTGGGACAATAGGCGTCGTTGTAGAGGAATGTCAGATCGGGGCCCCAGGCCATCCACATCTGGTAGCGGGAGGTGACCATCATGAGGACGATGGAGTGCAGGCTGCGGGGCCAGGATTCGAGCGGGCCGAGGGGGGTTGCGGCCCAATCGTGAGCGCGGATGAGATATCCCATTTCGCCGCCGCGATCGAGCTGGTCGATGCCGCCGGACGGGCGGTCCGTCGGCATCGGCGGGGTCATGTGGTCCCGAGGGCCGTGCAGATCCGTTCGATCAGCGGATCGATCGCGAATGGTTTGGCGGCGGTTTGCCAGTGGGAGCGGTTGTTTGGGCAGTCGCCGTCGCCATAGCCGGAGAGCAGGAGGAAGCGGATGCCCCTTGCGTCGAGGGCTTCGGCGATCGGGTAGACCTTGCCGTCCGCGACGTTGACGTCGAGCAGGGCGAAATCGAGCGGCTCGGTGGTGGCGGCGGCGTGGGCGGCGGCGACGCTGGGGAAAGGGCCTACGATTTCACACTCTTCGTCCGCGAGGGCGGTTTCGAGGAGCAGGGCGATCATGGGTTCGTCATCGACGATCATGATGCGTTTGCCGGTTAGCCGGGGCGTCATGGCGGGCCAAGCCGGGCGATACCGGCTTTTATTGGGAATTTGTTCATTCGCCGCCCAGATGGCGTGCAATTCATGCCAGTGCAAGGGGTTTTGCGGGTGGCGCAGAAATAATCCGGAGCGTGATTGTTGCGGATATTTATCTGTTTTTGAGGCGAGGTATATACTTACGATATCGTAATGAATGAGACGTGGCTAGGCGCGGCGGGTCAGGCGGGTTTTTTTGCGGGACCGGGCCAGCGGTGGGACCATGAGTTCCAGCAGGGTGTGTCGTAGATGCCGACCAGGGTGAAGCCGTAGTCGCGGGGTTTGCGGGGTTTGGGCGGTTGGGGTGGTTTCGGTTCCGGGACGGGTTTGGGGAGTTGCAGCCATGAGGGCGGAGCGATGCCGAACATGCGGCAGAGCGAGCGCAACGTGGGGGCGGATTTCGGGGTTTGGGCGATGAGGTCGGCGGTGGCTTCGGCGGCGAGGAGGGCGGTGAGCGCGGCGGTGGCGGCGGCGATGTCGTCGGCGGCATCCGGCAGGTAGCGCGGGGTGAGGTGCTGCAGCCAGGCGGGGCAGCGCATGATCATGCCCGGGGTGGTGTTGGGGTTGGGGCGTGGGCGCGGCGGGACGGGTTGGGAGATAGGTTTGGGTGCGGGTTTGGGCTTGTTGCCGGGGTGGGTGCCGGAGGAGATGATGGCGCGGGTGAGGCGTCGGATGAAGAAGTCGAGGTGGCGGAGGAGGATTTCGACCGTGAAGTCCGACATGGTGGGGCTGGGGGTTTTGCGCGCGACGCTGACCACGAGATCCCGCAGGATCCGGATGAACTGGGCGACGGGGTGGTGGGGGTGAGTGGGCGCGATGCTGGACACCCACGCTATTAATCACATGCGGTGGGGGGTGAGAAAGCGGGAATTTCGGCGGTGGCGGGCGGGTTGCGGCTTCGGTATGGTTGGGGCGTGCCGGACCTGCCGATTTCGCCGATCATTCATATTGCCGCCGCGCTGCTGGTTGCGGCGGATGGGCGGATGCTGCTGGTGCGAAAGCGCGGCACGTCCGCTTTCATGCAGCCGGGGGGCGAGATCGAGCCGGATGAGGATGCGGTGACCGCTTTGGTACGGGAGTTGCGGGAGGAGCTTGGCGTTGCCGTGCATCCGGCGCAGGCGGTTTATCTCGGTTGTTTCGAGGCGGACGCAGCCAATGAGCCGGGGCATGTGGTGCGGGCGGAATTGTTCCGGGTGGCGCTTTCGGGGGCGGCACGCCCGGATGCCGAGATCGAGGAGATGATCTGGGTCGATCCGGGGGCGACCGCTGGCGTCGAGTTCGCACCTTTGACGCGGGATTATGTGGTGCCGATGCATGCGCGGGGTGTTTGGTAGGAAAGAAAGGCTACTTTTTTGAAAAAAAGTAGCAAAAAACTTCTGCTCCTTTGGGGCACGGGCGTTTTCACGGCACGGGCCCAGATTCAAAAGAGTTTTTTGGTTCTTTTTTGCAAAAAAGAACCCTGTCTTTTCCTTGCTCCCTTGTTGAGGTGGAGCAGCATTCACCTCATGTCGGCGTCATTTTGGTAGCGACCAGGCGCGCGAAGCGGGCGGGGTCGATGGGGGTTTCGCCGTCCTGGATGCGGGCGAGGTCGAGGAGGAGGGTGGCCCAGTCGGTCATGTCTTCGCCGGCTTCGGCGTGGGGGATGAGGCGTTCGATCAGGGGGTGGGTGGGGTTGAGTTCGAGGGCGGGTTTGGGGGTGTAGGATTGGCGGCCGGCGCGGCGCATCAGGCGTTGCAGCGCGAGGTCGGGCTGGGCGCCGGAGGCGGCGAGGGCGGCGGGGCTGTCGGTGAGGCGCGATGAGACCCGGACTTCGGAGATGTGGGCGTCGAGGGCGGATTTCAGGGCGGCGGTGAGGGTGGCGG
>JAQTXO010000572.1 GCA_028688765.1 Acidiphilium sp.
GGGGGGGGGGGGGGGGGGGGGGGGGGGGGGGGGGGGGGGGGGGGGGGGCCCGCTCGGGGTGCAGCCGGCCAGCAGGAGCGCGGGGGCCGCGAGGGCGAGCGCTGCTGTCAGGGTCCGGCTGCGTCGAGTCAAGGATCAGTAGCCCGGCGGATGGCGACGCAGGTTGCGGGCGCAATAGGCATGGACCCAGCGGCCATGCCAGCGATGGCGCGGCACGAAATGATGGCCGGGGCCGCAGCGGTGATCGGCCTCGATGATTGGCAGGGCGCTTCGGGTGGCGTGGACGATCGTACCGGGTGACTGGGCCGCCGGGGCGGGAGATGCGATGCCGGCGAGCATTAAGCCGGTAAGCGCGGCGAGGGTGAGGCGTGTTCGCATGCGGAGGTTCCTAGGGTGAGAGAGGCGCACACGGATATGTGATGTCCGGTGGCTTCACTCAAGCCCCCTGCCCTTTCGACCCTCCTCTGACCTGTCGTCCTCCCTTTCGACCTTGGGTGCCGGACGGTTCATGTTGCGGGTGCGTTCATTTCGGCAGAAAACATTTCCTTCCGGGCCAAGGACATGGTTTGATTGCGCCATGGACATTGAGCACATGCAAAAATTTCGCCCGGGCACCATGGACGAGGCGTTGCGCGAGGATATCCGCCTGCTCGGGCGGATATTGGGCGATACCATCCGGGCGGTGGATGGGGCGGAAACCTATGATCTGATCGAATCGATCCGCCAGTTGGCGCTGCGGTTTCATCGGGACGGGGATCAGGCGGCGGAGGCCGAACTCGAAGCGCTGCTCAAGGAGCGGCCCGGCGGGCAGATCAACAGCATCACCCGCGCGTTCGGGTATTTTTCGATCCTCGCCAATATCGCCGAGGATCATCATCATACCAGGCGGTGGCGGTCGCATCTGATGGCGGGGTCGCCGCCGCGCGAGGGCAGCCTTGCGGCGGGGTTCGCGCGGGCGCGGGAACTCGGGTTCGATACCGGGGCGCTGCGGCAGTTTTTCAGCACCGCCTCGATTTCACCGGTGCTGACCGCGCACCCGACCGAGGTGCAGCGGCGGAGCATTCTCGATACGCTCGATGCGATCGCGGCACTGCTGGTCCGGCGCGACCGGCAGGCCGGGACGATGGAGGAGCGCGCCGAGATCGATATTGCGATGCGCCGGCTGGTGCTGACGCTGTGGCAGACCCGGATGCTGCGGCCGACCAAGCTTTCGGTGCTCGACGAGGTGGAGAACGCGCTCGCGTTTTTTGATGCGACGTTCTTTGCCGAGGTGCCGAAACTCTATGCGGCGGTGGAGCGGGAACTCGGGGCCTCGGTGGGAGAGCTGCCGGTGTTTCTGGAGATCGGGAGCTGGATCGGCGGGGATCGGGATGGCAATCCGTTCGCGGATGCCGAGGTGCTGCGCGGGGCGCTGGCGCGGCAGGCGGAACGGGCGTTCGGGTTCTATAGCGGGGAGGTGCGGCAGTTGCGGCGGGAACTCACGCTCGCCTCGCTGCATGTTCAGACCACACCGGCCTTGCAGGCGCTGGCGGCGCAATCGGCCGGGCATATCGAGCATCAGGCCGACGAGCCTTACCGGCTGGCGCTGGCGACGGTTCAGGAACGCCTCGCGGCGACCCATGCGGTGCTGTCAGGCGGGGCGAGCGAGGGGGAAGCGCTGCCCTATGAGACGCCGGAGGCGTTCGTCGCGGAGCTTGGGGTGATCGTGGAGTCGTTGCGGGAGAACGGCTCGGCGCTGCTCACCCACGGGCGGCTCGGCCATCTGGTGCAGGCGGCGCGGGCGTTCGGCTGGACGCTGGCACCGATCGATCTGCGGCAGAACTCGGATGTTCATGAGCGGACCATTGCCGAACTGCTCGAACGGGCCGGGACCTGCGCGGGGTACCTCGCGCTGGATGAGGCCGGACGGGTGGCGGTGTTGCTTGCCGAACTCGCGACCAGCCGCCCGCTGGTGTCGCGCCATATCCGCTACGGGGCGGAGACCGCGAAGGAACTCGCGATTTTCGATGCCGCCGCGATGGCCCATGCGCGCTACGGGGCGCGGGCGCTGCGCACGGCGATCATTTCCAAGGCGGCGAGCGTTTCGGACCTGCTGGAACTCGCGGTGCTGCTGAAGGAGGCCGGGCTGCTGCACCCGGATACCGGGCGGCTCGATGTCAACCTCGTGCCGTTGTTCGAGACGATCGAGGATTTGCGGGCGGCACCCGAAATCATGGACCGGCTGTTCGCGCTGCCGGGGTATCGGGCGCTGCTGGCGAGCCGGGGCGGGACGCAGGAGGTGATGCTCGGCTATTCCGACAGCAACAAGGATGGCGGGTTTCTGACCTCGGGCTGGGAGTTGTATCGCGCCGAGGTCGGGCTGGTCGAGGTGTTTGCGCGGCACGGGGTGCGGCTGCGGCTGTTTCATGGACGGGGCGGCTCGGTGGGGCGCGGTGGCGGGCCGAGTTTCCAGGCGATTCTGGCGCAGCCGAAGGGGGCGGTGGATGGGCAGATCCGGCTGACCGAACAGGGCGAGGTGATTG
>JAQTXO010000573.1 GCA_028688765.1 Acidiphilium sp.
GTGTCGATGCTGCAGCCACTCCGTTGGGACACGATGCCGATCGGAACACTTTGTTTGACCGACCGGCTCAGCGGTCGGAAGGGCGCTGAACTTTTTTTCAAAGCCATCGAAATACCTCTTGCTCCTGTAGTTACTCCAGCATCCATACTACGATCCGTTGGAAGGGCTAGTGCGATCTTGCCTGCCGGGATGAAAGAATTTTTCTGGCGATCGCAATAGGACTCCGGGATTTTGAGGAGAACATGTTGCATGGAGACGTTATCGCTGCGGGTTACCGGAATGACCTGCGAGCATTGTGCGCGCAGCGCTGAAACCGCGCTCAATCAGTTGCCGGGGATCGAGGCGGCGGTATCCTATGGTGACGGGATCGCCAAAATCAGTGGAGAAACACCGGGAGGCTTGGCAACCCTGAGAGCCGCCGTCGCCAAACGGGGCTATGGCCTCGAGCAATTGTTTGACGGGGAACTGCCGGACGAGCCAGGCTTCGGGCTGCATATCGCCATCATCGGCAGCGGGGGAGCCGCTTTTGCCGCGGCGATCCGCGCGATCGAGGGCGGTGCACGCGTCACGATGATCGAGCGTGCCCCGATCATCGGCGGTACTTGCGTCAATGTCGGGTGCGTCCCCTCGAAAATCCTCCTGCGCGCGGGCGAGATCAGGCACGATCAGGCGCATCATCCTTTTGCCGGCATCGGGCGATCCGACACGCCGGTCGATCGCCCCGCTCTGCTGACCCAGCTCCAGGCCCGGGTCGATGAGCTGCGCGGGGCCAAATATGAAAGCATCCTCCACGACAAGCCCGGCATTACACTGCTGCGCGGCTCAGCGCGATTTGAAGACGCGAAGACCCTGGTCGTACGTGGCGAGGCAGGAGAGGTGACCAAGCTCGCACCGGACCGTGTCCTGAGCGCCGTCGGCGCTGCCCCGGCCATTCCGCCGATTCCCGGCCTCGCCGGAACACCCTACTGGACCTCGACCGAGGCCCTGTTCGCAGGAGCGATGCCCGCGAGCATGATCGTGATCGGTTCATCATTCGTGGCACTCGAACTCGCCCAAGCCTATCGTCGGCTCGGCACCGAAGTCACCATCCTCGCGCGCGCTGGCCTGCTGACGCGCGACGATCCGGAGCTCGGCGCCGGATTGCAGGCAGCGCTCGAGGCGGAGGGGATCAAGGTGTTGGCCAACACTGTGGCCCAGGCCGTCAGCTATGACGAAAATCGGTTCACCGTAACGCTCAGATCCGGTGCCCAGGACGGCTCGATCATCGTCGCGGAGCAACTGCTGATTGCGGCGGGACGGCGACCGAACACCGATGATCTCGCGCTCGATCGGGCCGGGGTGACCACCGACTCAACGGGTGCCGTCATCGTTGACGATCATCTGCGCACCGCGGTCGAGCATATCTACGCAGCCGGCGATTGCAGCACGATGCCTCAACTCGTCTATGTCGCCGCAGCTGCCGGCACCCGTGCCGCTATCAACATGACCGGCGGTGACGCGACACTCGATCTATCGATCGTGCCCGCGGTGGTCTTCACCGATCCATCGGTCGCCACCGTCGGCTTCGACGAGGCACAGGCCCGAGCGGCAGGCCTCGAAACCATCGTCCGGCGTCTCGACCTCGAAAACGTTCCCCGCGCTCCCGCCAATTTCGACACCACCGGCTTCGTCAAGCTGGTCGCCGAAGCGGAATCACAGCGCCTTATCGGTGCCCAGATCCTCGCCCATAACGCGGGCGAGATGATCCAGACCGCAGCGATAGCCATAAAGTATCGCATGACCGTGCAGGAGCTCGGCAACATGCTGTTCCCGTATCTGGTGATGACCGAAGGTCTCAAGCTCGCCGCCCAGACGTTCACCAAGGACGTCTCGCAACTCTCCTGCTGTGCCGGCTGAATGTCGTATCCATCGAAAGGAGCTCTCCTATGAACGCATCCCTGATCCCTGCCCCCACAACCTCGCGTCGCCTCGCTCTTGTTGCCGGTCTCATGGCGCTCCCTGCTCTTGCCTTCGCTTCGCCCTCTGGCGTGATGGGTCCGAAGGATGCGGCAAGCCCGGGCAATCAGCCGGCACCCGTCGCGTCGTTCATCAGCCATGGTAAGACCATCTCGCTCGACACCTACAAAGGGCATCCGATCATGCTCTGGCAGGTCGCCACCTGGTGCGGCAGTTGCCGGGCAGGATTGCGCGTCTTCGCGCAGAACAAGGCGATGATCGACAAAACCGACATCCGGGTGATCGTCCTGCGCGATTACAAGAATGGTGGCTATCCCGGTATCGGCATCACCAAATTCGCTACCCAGGCCGCGCCGAGCCTGATGCGCGACCCGCATTTCATCTTCGGCGACGATACCAAGACGCTCTACACCCTCTACAACCCGCACCACTACGTCGATGTCTACGATCTGATCAGCAAAGACCGGAGGATCACGACGGTCTCCTCGACCCCGTCGGCAACGTTCGGCAAAATCAAGGCCTTCATCAAGGCGGACCCTTCATCATGATGACCGCAACGAT
>JAQTXO010000574.1 GCA_028688765.1 Acidiphilium sp.
GCGGATGGAGCGGGCGATCAGGGAGCGGATGGGCTCGGTCGATATTGACGGGGTGATGCCGCACGATCTGATCAATGCGAAGCCGGCGGCGGCGGCGGTGCGGGAGTTTTTCGGCTCCTCGCAGCTGAGCCAGTTCATGGATCAGACCAATCCGCTCTCGGAAGTGACGCATAAACGGCGCCTGTCCGCGATGGGACCGGGCGGGTTGACGCGCGAGCGGGCCGGGTTCGAGGTGCGTGACGTGCATCCGACGCATTATGGCCGGATCTGCCCGATCGAGACGCCGGAAGGGCCGAATATCGGATTGATCAATTCGCTGGCGACGTTTGCCAAGGTGAACAAGTACGGGTTCATCGAGACGCCGTACCGGATGGTGACCAACGGGAAGGTGTCCGACGAATACAAGTATCTGTCGGCGATGGAGGAAGAGCGGCTGACGGTGGCGCAGGCGGATGCGCCCAAGCTGGAAGACGGGACACTGACCGAGGATCTGGTCTCGGTGCGGCGGAACGGTGATTTCCGGCTGGTCCGGCCCGAAGAGGTGACCGCGATCGACGTGTCGCCCCGGCAGCTGGTTTCGGTGGCGGCGGCGTTGATTCCGTTTTTGGAAAACGACGACGCGAACCGGGCGCTGATGGGCTCGAACATGCAGCGTCAGGCGGTGCCGTTGATCCGTTCCGATGCGCCGCTGGTCGGTACCGGGATGGAAGCGGCGGTGGCGCAGGATAGCGGTGCGACCATCGTGGCGCGGCGGGCCGGCATCATCGATCAGATCGATGGCGCGCGGATTGTCGTGCGGGCGACCAATGACGACGGCACGACGATGGGCGTGGACATCTACCGGTTGCGCAAGTTCATGCGGTCGAACCAGTCGACCTGCATCAACCAGCGGCCGCTGGTGCGGGTGGGCGATCGGGTGGGCAGTGGCGATATCATTGCCGATGGTCCTTCGACCGAGTTGGGCGAATTGGCGCTGGGGCGCAACATTCTGTGCGCATTCATGCCGTGGAACGGGTATAATTTCGAGGATTCGATCCTGATTTCGGAGCGGATCGCGCGGGAGGATATGTTCACCTCGATCCACATCGAGGAATTCGAGGTGATGGCGCGCGATACCAAGCTGGGACAGGAGGAAATCACGCGCGATATTCCGAATGTCGGCGAGGAAGCGTTGCGGAATCTTGACGAGGCCGGGATCGTGTATGTCGGCGCCGAGGTCAATCCGGGGGATATCCTGGTCGGCAAGGTCACGCCGAAGGGCGAGAGCCCGATGACGCCGGAAGAGAAGTTGCTGCGGGCGATTTTCGGCGAAAAGGCGTCCGATGTCCGGGATACCTCGTTGAAGCTCCCGCCGGGGGTGAATGGCACCATCGTCGCTGTGCGGGTGTTCAATCGGCGCGGCGTGGATAAGGACGAACGCGCGCTGGCGATCGAGCGGGCGGAGATCGAGCGGCTGGCGAAGGACCGCGACGACGAGCGGGCGATTCAGGAGCGTGCGTTCCTCAACCGTCTGCGCGAAAAGCTGTTCGGGCAGATTGCCGGGTCGGGTTACAAGGGCGTGCGGTCCGGCAGCGAAATCAATGCCGAGGTGCTAGCGGAGGTGCCGCGCGGAGCGTGGCGGAACCTGACCGTGCAGGACGATCACGTTATGGCCGAAATCGAGACGCTGAAGCGCGAATTCGATGCGGCGGTGCATAAATTGCAGGCGCGATTCGAGAGCAAGGTCGAGAAGTTGCAGCGCGGCGACGAGATGCCGCCGGGCGTGATGAAGATGGTGAAAGTGTTCATCGCGGTGAAGCGCAAGCTGCAGCCGGGCGACAAGATGGCCGGGCGCCATGGCAACAAGGGCGTGGTCTCGAAGGTCGTGCCGATCGAGGATATGCCATTCCTTGAGGATGGGACCGCGGTCGATATCGTGCTCAACCCCCTGGGTGTCCCGTCGCGCATGAATGTCGGGCAGATTCTCGAAACCCATCTGGGCTGGGCGTGTGCGAATCTCGGGCGGCAGATCGGCGAGATGGTCGATGAGTATCGCCGTACCGGGCAGGAGCGTGCGCGGCTGCATGGAATGCTCAAGGACGTTTACGGTCAGGAGGTCTATGAGCGGCAGATCGAGATCATGGACGATGCCGAAGTCGCCGAATTGTGCGGCAATATCCGCAAGGGCGTGCCGATTGCCACACCGGTGTTCGATGGGGCGCGGATCACGGATATCGAGGATATGCTGGCGAAGGCCGGGCTCGATATTTCCGGGCAGATGACCGTGTTCGACGGCCGGACCGGAGATCAGTTCGAGCGGAAGGTGACGATCGGGTACATGTACATGCTCAAGCTCGGGCACATGGTCGATGACAAGATCCATGCGCGTTCGATCGGGCCGTACTCGCTGGTGACCCAGCAGCCGCTGGGCGGCAAGGCGCAGTTCGGCGGGCAGCGGTTCGGCGAGATGGAGGTCTGGGCGCTCGAAGCCTATGGCGCCGCCTATACCTTGCAGGAAATGCTGACC
>JAQTXO010000575.1 GCA_028688765.1 Acidiphilium sp.
GCATGGTATGGGCGCGTCTATCCGATGGTGGCGATGGACATCGAACGGGGCCGCGCTACCGATCATTGGGATCACTGGCGGCGGATCGGGCGGTACCGGGGCTACCTGCCCAACCCGGCGGCACCGCGACCGGAAAATCCCTCGCGGATGCGTGCGCGGTTCGGCGGGTTGTGGACCGATGCGCCCGACGCCGCAGATGTGATCGCCGGGCGGCATTCGATCGGCACCTTGTCTGATCGCAACGCCGAACTGCTGACTGGATGGATCAAGGATGGGTATGTGATCCTACCGGGAGCGATACCGGCCCATCTGCTCGACGCGGCCGGGACCGATCTCGACCGGGCCTATCAGGGCGGGTTCGCCGCCCTGATGTTCCAGTGCCTGAGCCTTAATCCGAACGATATCTTCTGGCGGCCGGACATCAATGCGAAACCGGCCAAGGCGCTGGATCTGCACTGGCATTCCGAGGCGATCAGGGACCTGATTTTCGCTCCCGCGATCGTCGAATTCCTGCATCTGATATTCGAACGCAAGCCGCTGGCATCGCAGAGCCTGGGGTTTCTGCGTGGATCGGGTCAGCCGGCGCATCAGGATACCGCCTACGTGGTCTATTCCCATGCACGGCGCTTTGCCGCCTCGTGGATTGCGCTTGAGGATGTAACCGAAGGCGCGGGGGAACTGCTTTACTACCCGCGCAGCCATGAGTTTCCTGATTTCGTCTACGGGGAGCGCTACAAGAGCCTGCACGAGGCGATGCGGATGAATGTCGCGGGCGGCAATTCCTTGCGCGACGCCGAAGAGCAGCATGGCCAGGGCCTGATCAGGCAGGCGGAGCATCGTCGCATGGCGGAGCACCGGCTGCTTGCGAAAGCCGGAGACGTTCTGATCTGGCATGCCGATCTGGCGCATGGCGGCAAGCCGATTTCGAATAACGCGACGAGGCGCAGCGTGGTGACCCATTACTGTCCCGCTGATGTCGCGCCGCTGTCGTTCGAGGCCGGAAAATCCGCGATCCGTGCCCATGGCGAGGCTGGTTATTACAGCACGGTCGGTTATTAGGAGTTTATGCCGCGTCATAGCCTTCCCATACGAATCGTTCTTGGTCGCTCCCGGCTGTTTTCCGCTCTGGTGTGCGGCGTTATCGCCTATCCGTTTCTGCCGCATGATTTGTCGCTGGCGACCCGGTTGGCGCTGAGCTGGGATATTTTCGTTGCGGCATTCCTGGTTTTCGCGGCGGCGCATTTCACCCAGGCCGACCACACGCGGATAGCTGCGGATGCCGCGCGCCAGGAGGAAGGCGAGTGGACGCTGTTTGCCCTGACCATCATCGGGGCGATCATGAGTTTCACCGCGATCGTGATTTTTTCCGGTCTTGCCAAGGCGAAGGGACATCATGGGGAATACGTGGCGCTGGTCGGTCTGACCCTTGCGGCCTCGTGGCTGATGACGCAGGTGACCTTCGCGTATCGTTATGCCCACGAATTTTACGCTTGTACTGATGGCGGGCCGGATGGGGGGTTGAATTTTCCCGGCGAAGATTCACCGGATTATCTGGATTTTATTTATTTTTCGTTCGTTCTTGGTATGACCTTCCAGGTTTCGGATGTCGATATCACGGGCCGCAAGATGCGGCGGCTCGCGACATTGCAGGGATTGATCGGATATATGTTCAATACGGTTGTGCTGGCGCTCACGATCAATATTGCCGCCGGCATTTTTTAGGATGGGAATCGCGCCCGGATTATTGCTGGACGTGGGATAACTGACAGCGGCCCTGAAACGACTGGTCCGACGCGTCAGTTATGCCGGAAGGCTACGCAGGATGAATTGATCGGTCGCGGCTGGACACCAGTTTTCGGATCGCGAGATCTCGTAGCAGCGATTTTTTGAAACCGGATGTTAACCATAGGTGAGTATTCTCGGCGGATCGATCCTGATTTCATCTGCGACGAGGCTGCCCCCACCGATGCTCGACCCCCTCCCCCCTCGAAGCCTGTTTCGCGATCGGCATGGGGCATTCGCGCTCGAATTCGCGCTGGTCGGGCCGATTTTTCTGGTCATGCTGCTGTTCATTTTCAACGTGAGCTACACGCTGTTCATCAACGAGGTGCTGAACAATGCGACGCAGAGCGTGGCGCGGGCGATTCAGACCGGCAACGCCGAGGGCGCGAGTGGGGGCGCCAGTTTCGTCAACACTTATTTTTGCCCGGATACCTATGGGTTGCTCGATTGCAGCAACATCTATGTGCGGGTCGAGCAGATCAATACCAATAGCTGCACCGACTTCTACGACGCGACCAGCGGCACACTGCCGATCTCGGGCGGGGTGTTGCAGCTCGGCGATTATGGCGGGACGGGCGCGGCGATCGGGCCGACGGGATGCGCGACAAACAGTTCGGCGGCGGGATTCTGCAATGCCGGTCCGAACGAGGAAATTCTGATCAGCGTGATCTATCCCGCGCCGAGTTTCATGGGGGGATTGCTCGGGACCGCCAATGTT
>JAQTXO010000068.1 GCA_028688765.1 Acidiphilium sp.
CCCGGGCCCGGTGGGTATCGTGGTGGTCCCGGCGGTTATGGTGGAGGGCCGGGTGGCTACGGTCACGGACCGGGACCCGGCGGGCCACCGCCTGGGCCGGGTTATCACTGAACCGGATTATCGGGATGCAGGACCGGGCCGCGATGTGATGTCGCGGCCCGGTTTTACGATTGGTAAGGTTGGTGCTCAGTAACCGGGACCGTTATTGTAATAGCCCTGCGGCGGTGGCGGCGGCGGGGGCGGACGGTTGTAGCCGGGCGGCGG
The DNA here is from genome assembly GCA_028688765.1 of Acidiphilium sp. Taxonomy (GTDB): domain Bacteria; phylum Pseudomonadota; class Alphaproteobacteria; order Acetobacterales; family Acetobacteraceae; genus Acidiphilium; species Acidiphilium acidophilum. The sequence continues at coordinate 265 of JAQTXO010000068.1, forward strand.
GCCGCCGTAGCCACCATTATAGCCGCCATTATAGCCGCCATTGTTGTAGTAGCGCGGCCGCGGTGCCTGCGGCGTGGTGAGGGCACCGCCCAGAGCACCGACCGCACCGCCGATCAGGGCGCCGGCTGCCGGGCTGCCGCCGGTTGCCGCACCGATCACGGCACCGGTACCGGCGCCGATCGCGCCGCCGCCGAGGGCACGCTGCCCGGGGCTGTAAGGGTTGGTACATCCGGCCAGAGCCAGTGCCGTCGCCAGGATCGCGCCGGCAAGTCCGGCGCGGCGCCAGCTTCGTGCTGGGATTGTTGGGTTCATGGTCATCCTCCGTTGGAAGATCGTGGATATAGAAACAAACAATGGCCAACAAAGGGTCGAAAGATGGCAATTTAGCCGCGATCTCACGAAGGCGGTGCGCCGGGCGCGCCTGCGGAGGTGGTGCCGTTTTTGTGGAAGGCGATCGGGATGATGAACTGCATGGTCGGCGGCGAATGGGCCGGGAGGCGTTTCAGCATGGCCTTGCCGATGGTGGCGAGGGCCATGTGATCGAGCGAGGCGGAGCCTGAGGACCGGACGACCCATTCGCTCAGGACGTGACCCGCGCGATCGACGATGAAGCCGTAGAAGCCGACGCGCTGGACGCCGGGCGTGGCGAGCAGACGTTTGGCGTCCTGCGCGAGGGTGGCGCGGGTTTTGGGCGAGAGCGGATGGGCCTGTGCCGATTGGGTCGGTGCCGATTGGGCCGAGGCGATGCCGGGTGACGCGGCGAGCAGAGCGAGGCCGAGGGCGGCAATCGAGGGGGTGATCCTGTTCATGCGATCACATTCCGGGGTTTTGGCGGCAGGGGCAAGCCAGCGGTCGTCGCGCCGCTCGTAATCGGGATCGGGGCATCCTACCTGCCGGGGAGATATTGAGGAGAGTTTCATGACGCACATTCTGATCGTGACCACGTCGCATACCCGGATCCCCGGTTCGGATGATCGCACCGGCGTGTGGTTCGAGGAGCTGGCGACGCCCTATTATGCGTTCATCGATGCCGGATGCGCGGTGACGCTGGCCTCGGTGCGGGGCGGTGAAATTCCGATCGACGGGCGGAGCCTCGCCGAGACCCCCCTGCCCGCTTCGGTCCAGCGGTTTCACGAGGACGAGGCGGCGCTGGAGGCCGCACATCACAGCAAGCCGGTCGATGAGCTGACCGTGACCGATTACGATGCGCTGTTCCTGCCCGGCGGGCACGGCACGATGTGGGATTTTCCCAATAATCCGGCGCTGGCGGCGGCGATCGTCGCGATGCTGGACGATGGGCGGATCGTCGCTTCGGTGTGCCACGGGCCGGCGGCGTTTTTAGGTGTGCACCGGATCGATGGATCGCCGCTGATCAAGGGACGGTCGATCACCTGCTTCACCGATAGCGAGGAAGCGGCGGTGCATCTCGATGACAAGGTGCCGTTTCTGCTCGAAGCGACGCTGCGCGAGGCGGGCGCGCAGGTTTCGGTGGGGCCGGATTTCGCGCCGCACATCATGGAGGACGGCACGCTGCTGACCGGGCAGAATCCGAAATCATCCGAACCACTGGCACAGGCGGTGGTCGCGGCGCTCAAGGCGAAGCGGGCACAGGCGGCCTGAGGTTCAGAGCGCGCCCCCTCGCCGTCCCACCGCGGCGCCGAGGCGGAGGCGAAGGGCGTTGAGTTTGATGAAGCCGGCGGCGTCCTGCTGGTTGTAGGCACCCTGATCGTCCTCGAAAGTGACCATGCGGGCCGAGTAGAGCGAGTTCGGGCTTTCGCGGCCGATGACGATGACGTTGCCTTTGTAGAGTTTCAGCCGCACCGTGCCGGTGACGGAATGCTGGCTGGTATCGATCAGGGCCTGGAGCATGTGGCGTTCCGGGCTGAACCAGAAGCCGTTGTAGATCAGCTCCGCATAGCGGGGCATGATGCTGTCCTTGAGATGGGCGGCTTCACGGTCGAGGGTGATGCTCTCGATCGCGCGGTGGGCGGCGAGCAGGATGGTACCGCCGGGGGTTTCATAGACGCCGCGTGATTTCATGCCGACGAAGCGGTTTTCGACCAGATCGAGCCGGCCGATGCCGTTATCGCGTCCCAGCGCGTTGAGGCGAGTGAGCAGGGTTGCGGGCGAGATGGCTTCGCCGTTGAGGGAGACCGCATCGCCCTTGGCGAAACCGATCGAGATGATGGTGGCGACATCGGGTGCGGCTTCGGGGCTGATGGTGCGCTGGTAGACGATTTCGTCGGGTTCCTGCGCGGGGTCTTCGAGGAGTTTGCCTTCCGAGGAGGAGTGCAGGAGGTTGGCGTCGACCGAGAACGGCGCTTCGCCGCGTTTGTCCTTCGAGATCGGGATCTGGTTGGCTTCGGCGAATTCGAGCAGCCGGGTGCGGCTGGTGAGGTCCCATTCACGCCACGGCGCGATCACCCGGACATCGGGTTTGAGGGCGTAATAGGCGAGTTCGAAGCGGACCTGATCGTTGCCCTTGCCGGTCGCGCCATGGGCGACGGCATCGGCGCCGACCGCTTCGGCGATTTCGATCTGGCGCTGGGCGATCAGGGGGCGGGCGATCGAGGTGCCGAGGAGATACTGGCCTTCGTAGAGGGCGTTGGCCCGGAACATCGGGAAGACGAAATCACGGGTGAAGGTTTCGCGGAGATCTTCCACGAAGATTTCCTTGACGCCGAACATTTCGGCCTTGCGGCGGGCGGGTTCGAGTTCCTCGCCCTGGCCGAGATCGGCGGTGAAGGTGACCACTTCGGCCTGATAGCTGGTTTGCAGCCAGCGGAGAATCACGCTGGTGTCCAGCCCGCCGGAATAGGCCAGCACGATCTTTTTCACGCTCTTGTCTGCCATCGTCGTCATCCTCGTGAACACTGCGCGCGCCCTATCAGCCGCAGGGACGCAGGACAAGGGTGGAACGAGATCAGGCACGCGAAGGGGCGTTCTGCCGAGGGCAGCGTTTGGGGATTCTGACCGGTGGGTTATTGGCGTTCACTTGGCACGCCCGTACTTAATCAGCAATTTCCGATAAGGGCTTTGCGACGTCTTCGAGGGATTTTCCGGCGGAATCGGGACCGATGGCAGCTTCGGTGAGTGCGGCGATCAGCATCAGGGCGCTGCCGAGGAGGTAGCCGTCCATGACGTTGGCGCGGTTGCCGCTGCCGATCAGGGCGCCGAACAGGATCGGGCCGACAATGCCGCCGAGCGCGGTGCCGAAGGCGTAGAACAGGGCGATGGCGATGGCGCGGATTTCGAGCGGGAAACTCTCGCTGACCGTGAGGTAGGCCGAGCTTGCCGCCGCCGAGGCAAAGAAAAAAATGATGGTCCAGGCAGCGGTCTGGCTGGCGGCGGAGAGGATGCCGTGGGCGAACAGCAAGCCGGTGACCGCCATGAGCAGCCCGGCGGCGGCGTAGGTGAAGGTGATCATGATGCGCCGGCCGATCGTGTCGAAGAAATGGCCGAGGATGAGGGGGCCGGCGAAATTGCCCAGCGCGAAGGGGAGAATATAGAGGCCGACCTTGCCGTTGGGTACGTGGTAGAATTTGGTCAGCACCAGAGCGTAGGTGAAGAAGATCGCGTTGTAGCAGAAGGCCTGCGCCGTCATCAGGGTGATGCCGAGCACCGCGCGCTGGCGGTAGCGGGTGAACAGGGTGCGCAGGCCGATCGCGAACCATGATTTGATGTCCGTGCGCAGGCGGATGGTTTTCAGCGGGGGGGCGGGGGGTGCCGCGCCGACCCGGGCCTCGATATCGGCAACGATGCGTTCGGCTTCGGCGGGTTGCCCATGGGTCATCAGCCAGCGCGGGCTCTCGGGGATGAAGCGGCGGAGCAGCAGGGCGATGAAGGCGATGAGGCCGCCGATGATGAAGGCGGCGCGCCAGCCATAGGCGACCGGAACGATCGCGGGATCGAGTGCCGCAACCGCGCCGAGCGCGCCGAGGGCCGCGCCGATCCAGTAGCTGCCGTTGATCACGAGGTCGGTGAAGCCACGGCGGCGGGCGGGGACGAGTTCCTGGATGGTCGCGTTGATCGCGGCATATTCCCCGCCGATGCCGGTGCCGGTGATGAAGCGGAAGGCGAGCAAAGACGTGAAGTTCCACGCGAGGCCGGAGGCGATGGTGGCGAGCAGGTAGACCAGCAGGGTGATGGTGAACAGGCGCTTGCGGCCCAGCCGGTCGGTCAGCCAGCCGAAGAACAGCGCGCCGAGCACCGCGCCCGCGACATAGGCCGAGCCGAGGGCGCCGACATCGGCGCTGGTGAGGTGCATGTCCGGCGCGCGGGCGATGGCCCCCGATAACGAGCCGACCATGGTGACTTCGAGACCGTCGAGAATCCACGTGACACCCAGGGCGCTGACCACCAGCCAGTGAAAGCGGGACCAGGGCAGACGGTCGAGCCGTGCGGGGATCGCGGTCTCGACCAAGGGGGCCGAGACCGCAGAGGCGGACATGGTCAGAGGTGCGGGCCGAGGCGCAGGAGATCGGCGGCGCCGAGGCGGTCGTTCGCGGTCTGGGCCTGATGCCAGTAGGGGTATTGCAGGGGTTGCTGGCTGACTTTGTCGAGCGCGGCGGTTTCCTCCCCGGTGAGGGTGAGGCTTGCGGCTTTGAGATTGTCGGCAAGTTGGGTTTCGTTGCGCGCGCCGATGATGACCGAGGTGACGGTGGGGCGGGCGAGCAGCCAGGCGAGGGCGATCTGCGCACCGGAGACGCCACGAGCGTCGGCGATTTTCACAAGAACGTCGATGATATCCCAGAGTCTCGCTTCGTTGTGGATCGGCGGTTCCTTCCAGCCGGCGAGCTGGCGGGTGCCTTCGGGTGCTTTCTGGTTGCGGCGGTGCTTGCCGGAGAGCAGGCCACCGGCGAGCGGGCTCCAGACCAGCACGCCGAGCCCCTGATCGAGCGCGAGGGGCAGCAGTTCGTTTTCGGCTTCGCGGGCTTCGAGCGTGTAGTGGATCTGCTGGCTGACGAAGCGCTGGCGGTGGGCGGCATCGCTGAGGGCGAGGGCTTTCATGATGTGCCACGCCGAATAATTCGAGCAGCCGATGTAGCGCACCTTGCCGTGGCTGATCAGGGTGTTGAGCGCTTCGAGGGTTTCCTCAAGCGGGGTGATCCCGTCCCACTGGTGGACCTGATAGAGATCGATATGGTCGGTGCGCAGGCGTTTGAGGCTGGCGTTGCAGGCTTCGATGAGGTGATGGCGGGAGAGACCGGCGTCGTTGGGGCCCTTGCCCATCGGAAAGCGGACTTTGGTGGCGAGCAGGACGCCGGATTTGCGCACGCCGCCCAGCGCTTCGCCGATGATCTCCTCCGAACCGCCTGTCGAGTAGATATCGGCGGTGTCGATCAGGTTGACCCCGGCATCGAGGCACATGTCGATCTGGCGTCTGGCTTCGTCGAGGCCGACATTGCCGACTTTCTCGAACGCGCCCTTGCCGCCCATGGTCATGGTGCCGAGGGTGAGGGCCGAGATTTTCAGGCCGGACCGGCCGAGTTGACGATATTGCATTCTGGCTCCGTGTGATCGGTGAGGTGACGTCGGGCCTCATGTCGGGTCGGAGGGGCGTGGTCTCAAGGCCGGCGCGGCGGGGGGGCCGATCATGACAGTTGCGCGACGGTTTATTGAAGCTTCGGTGAAACCAGCCGGTTTGGCCGGCTGAACGATTGCTTGCCCTTTGTTCATCTGGTTTGAGCGCGGCGAGAAACGAACCGTAACAGGCGGTTTGAGGCACACCGAAGGAGAACGACGTGGCACATCATGCGCCCGCGAACGATCGTGGAAAACGCGCGGCTTTTGCCGTCCTGCTGTTGTCGGGCACCGCTCTGGCACCGGTTGCGGCACGGGCCCAGGCGCTCGATGCTGGCGCGGTGAATGCGGGCACAGTGAGTGCGGCGGGGACCGCGGCGCTGGCGGGGGCGACCGCCGCGCCGAGCCACAGGAAACTGTTTCATTCCGGCACCACCACGCGCGTGCTCAACCGCCAGATCATGGACGCCGCCGGGCCGGTCGCCGGGGCGGCGCAGGTGCTTTCGTATTCGCCGGGGGTTTCGGTGACCGGCTATGGCAATAGCGGTTCGACCAAATACACCATCACCCTCGATGGCGTGCAGCAGGGCTGGGGCGGGTATGGCGGGTTCACCGGGACCGGCTCGATCGCGGTGACACTCGACGGGATACCTGTGGTCGATCCCTCGACTAATCTGTGGCAGTCGAACACCATTCCGCAATCGGGGATGATCCGGGACACCGCAGTGACCTATGGGCCGGGCAATCCGGTGGACCGGTGGTACAACAATATCGGCGGGGGCGTGGAGTATATGCCGGTGCAGCCGACCGCGACGCCGGGCGGTGATGTGACGCTGACTTATGGCAGCTACGGGCAGAAGAATATCGAATTCGACCTGCGCACCGGGATTTACGATGGCTGGTCAACCGTGCTGGCGGGCGGTGCTGGAAACGGCAACAGTTTCAGGACCGCGCCGGATGGGTTTCAGAGCCCAACCGAGAATTACTCGATCTACCTCAAGAGCGTGAAGCAGTTCAGCGGCGGGAACATCCAGTTCGGCGGCTATTTTGCGCGGAGTGCGGGGTATCGGGTGCCGGTGATCCCGGTTTCGCCGATCGCGGGGGTGACGGTGACCGGCAATCCCGGTCTGGCCGGATCGACGCTGTATAGCCAGCAGAGTTCGGGGTATGACAGCGCGCTGCCATTCAATACCTATGAGAAATTCGACACCAACGCGATGTGGCTGGTGTTCGCCAAGGAGAATGTAGCGCTCGACGATACCACGACGCTGCATAATCTGACCTGGTATGAAAACATCACCCGGGTTCACTCGCGGCTGAATGATTTGTACAATACCGGTCCGCAGGTCAGCGAATACAATGATCCGCATACCAATATTTTCGGAGACAAATTGTGGATCGCTAAGGATTTCACCGACAATACGGTGGATATCGGCGGATACTATATCCACGATACCTACAATTCGCGGAATAATTTTTATAACGTTCTGGATGGCGGCAACAAGAATACCGTCAATATCGGCGGGAAGATCCGCTCGTCCTATTTCACTCAGGATGATTTCGCGGCATTCGCGCAGGATGATTTTCATCCGGTGAAGGCGTTGCACATCACGCCGGGGGTGCGGTTCGTCAGTTTCCAGACCGGGTATTCCAACGGGGCGTTGCAGGATTTCACCTATGCGCCGGGGGCGGTGCTGTCATCGCATTGCCCGCTCGATGGGAGTTCGACCAAGGGGAACATCATGGATCAGGGTGCGAGTTGCGGGGCGAATGAGAGCCGCAACGGGGTCGAGCCGTCGATTTCGGCGAATTTGCAGGTTCTACCGTGGATGTCGCTTTATGGCAGCTACGCCGAGTCGCTGCGCACGCCTTCGGTGGGTGGCGGTGGCGGATTGTTCCAGAAGGTCGATCCGACTTCGTATCATCTTGAATTGAGCCAGGATTTTCAGGCAGGGGCCAAGTTCAAGGTCGATCACCAGGGGATTCTGAACCATTTCATTGCCGGGATCAGCTATTTTCATCTGCGGTATGCCAAACAGTCGATCGATTACACGCTGGCGAACGGCAATACGATCACGGCGAACGGCAGCTCGATCTATAAGGGCGTCAATCTGTATTTCGACGATAATCCGATCTACAGCCTGTTCGTCTATGGCAACGCCTCGATCAACGATGCGGTGTATCAGACCTATGTGACCGGGGCGGGGGCAGCGAATGCGGGCACCAGCTTCGGCGGCAGCCATGTTCCCTATGTGCCGCGGGCGAGTTTCAATCTCGGCGCGTATTATCAGGATGTGGTGGATGACACGCTGATCGAACCCCGGGCGTGGTATCAGTTCACCGGGACGCAGAACCTGTTCAACAACTTCACCGGCGCGCCGAGTGCGCAGAAGATGCCAAGTTACGGGACGATCAACCTGTCGCTCAAGGTCGCGGTGCCGCTCACCCTGCCCTATGCCGGGCGCAAGACGCTGGATTTCAAGCTGACGGCGCTCAATGTCGCGAACAATCGCTACAATGAATACGAGTATATCGGCACCGGCGGTTACTTCGGCGTGGCTCAGGCGGGGCAGTATCTCTACGCCTATCCGGGCGCGCCGCTGACGATTTACGGCAGTGTCGGGATGCATTTCTGACCGGCGATAACTGTCATCGATCCTTCACACAATTGCGGCGCAGCTTCGGATAGGACTGCGCCGCGTCTGTAACCGCCGGAGACAGCGAAAGTGACCTTTGCCTATATCGTTCATCTCGCCGATTATTCCGATGGCGTGCTCTATGTTCTGGCCGGCCTGTTCGTGATCGCGACCGCGGTGATGCTGGACCGGGTGTGGTATCTGCGGCGGGCGATCCTGCGCGGCAATACGATCGTGACGCGGATGGCGCGGATGGGGCAGATGGTGCCGCAGGATATCGCGCAACTTCGCGATTTTGCCGGGCGGCAGCCGGAAGCCGTGCTGCTCGATACCGCGCTGCATCATATGGACGATGCCGATCCGACCGCGATGGGCAACCGGATGGACGAAGCGATCATGCTGGTGGCACCCCGGCTCGATCAGCGGCTGTGGGTTCTGGATACGATCGTGACGCTGGCACCGTTGCTCGGGCTGTTCGGCACGATCATCGGCATGTTCCATGCGTTTTCGGTGCTGGCGACGCCGGGCCACGCGCCTGCCGAGGTGACCGGCGGGGTGGCGGATGCGCTGGTGGCGACCGCATTCGGGATATTGATTGCGATGCTCGGATTATCCGCGTTCAACATGTTGCAGAACCAGGTGCGGCTGACGCTGCATCAGCTCGAAACCATCAGGACCATGGTGCTCAACCGGACCGACGGGGCGCTGCTGGTGCCGATGGTGCGGGCGGGTGGCGCGATGCGGGCGGCGGCGGAATGAGCCGATGAAACTCCGCTATTTCGAGGCGCGCAAGGCACGGGTCGAGATTATTCCGATGATCGACGTCATGCTGTTTCTGCTGGTGTTTTTCATTATCGTGACGTTGCAGATGATCCCGGATGCCGGGGTTTCGCTGCACCTGCCGACATCGAGCGAGACCGCGCATTTGAAGCATCCGAAATTCACCGTGAACATTCTGAGGGATGGCACGGTGAAGGTGAAGGACGAGGTGTTGACCCCGGCGCAACTGACCGCGCTGTTCAAGGCCGATGGCGATACGGCGCGGACGCGGGTGACCATTGCGGCCTCGAAGCGGGTGGCGTTCCAGCATTTCGTGACGGTGATGGATGCGGCGCGCAAGGCCGGGGTGAGCGATATCGGGATCGCGGCTCAGCCGGTGGCGGAGGGGCACTGATGTCGGGCATGGGGGCGGTCGAACGTGATGTGCCGCCGTATCACCAGCCGGACCGGTTCGGGTTCGCGCTGCTCGCGGCCCTGGCTCTGGAGGCGGTGGCGGTGCTGGGGGTGGTGCATTTTGCCGATC
>JAQTXO010000069.1 GCA_028688765.1 Acidiphilium sp.
GGTATGCGGCGATGAAGCGTTCGGCGGCATCATCCGGCGCATTCCACGGCAGCGAAACCCGGATCGCACATCCGGCAAGCTCCGGCCACCCCATCGCATCGATCACATGGCTGCGCGCCATCTTCCCGGACGAACAGGCCGCCCCCGCCGAAACGCAAATTTGATCGAGATCGAGCGCGATGAGCTGGGTTTCCGCCGACACCCCCGGCAGCGCCAGACAGCTCGTATTGCCCAACCGCAACGCCCCACCCCCGACCACGATGGCAGACTCCGCAACCGCAGCGGCCTCGATCGCATCGCGCATCGCCGCCAGCCGCCCGATCTCCCCCGGATCGATCGCCGCGATCGCGGCGGCAAACCCGAGGATCGCCGGCACATTCGGCGTCCCCCCGCGCCGGCCACGCTCCTGCCCCCCGCCGCGCAGCATCGGCACCAGCGCCCCGGCGGCCTCCGGCGTCAGCACCAGCGCCCCGATCCCCTTGGCCCCCCCGATCTTGTGCGCCGAAATCGCGACACTCGCCGCCCCGAGCCGCAGAAAATCCGCCCACCCCCGCCCGACCGCCTGCCCCGCCTCGCCAGGCAGCAACGCCCCATGGCGCGCACACACCGCCGCCACCGCTTCGACCGGATTGATCACCCCGGTCTCGTTATTCGCCGCCATCACGCATACCAGCGCGCCGGAAACTCCCCCCAGCAACCGATCGAGCGCGCCGAGATCGATCACCCCATCCCGCCCGACCGGCACGATCCCCGCCCCCGGCGCCGCCGCCCGAACGGCCTCATGCTCGGTCGCGCCGATCAGCACGGCCCGCGCGCCCCCGAGCCCGGAAATCGCCAGCGCATTGGCCTCGGTCGCCCCGGACAGCAGAACCACATCCTGCGCCCGCGCCCCGCAATGCGCCGCAATCACCGCCCGCGCCGCCTCAATCCGCCCCCGCGCCGCCCGCCCCGCCGCATGGATCGAAGCCGGATTACCAACCAGATCCAGCCCCGCGATCACGGCCTCCCGCGCCGCCGGCCGCAGCGGCTCGCTGGCATTGGCGTCCAAATAAAGAGTTTCGCCCATCAACGTGGTTCGGTATCGCGCAGGCTCGGCTCCAGCGCGGGCCGCGCCACTTCACGATCCGCAACCCGCCGCTCAAGGTCGTTCATCTCGCCCCGCAGCATCTCGATCTCATGCAGCAGCGGATCGATGCACGGATCGCATGGTGTGCCATAAGGATCGAATCGCGGCTTCGGCGGTCGCGCCGCATTGCCCCGATCGACCGGACGCGCCGGTATCCCGACCACCGTGGTATTGGCCGGCACCTCGGCCACCACCACCGCATTCGCCCCGATCCGCGCATTCTCGCCAATCAGAATCGCCCCGAGCACCTTCGCCCCGGCCCCGATGATCACCCCGTTCGCCACGGTCGGATGGCGCTTGCCCTGCTCGCTCGACGTCCCGCCCAGCGTCACCTGATGATACAAATACACATCGTCGCCCAATTCCGCGGTCTCGCCGATCACCACCCCCATGCCATGATCGATGATGCAGCGCCGCCCGATCGTCGCCCCGGGATGGATCTCGATCCCGGTCGCCCAGCGTCCGAAATTCGACACCAGCCGCCCGAGCAGCCGCGTCCGCCCATGCCACAACCGGTGCGCGACCCGATGGATCAGCACGGCATGCAGCCCCGGATAACACAGCAGCACTTCCAGATCCGACCGCGCCGCCGGATCGCGCTGGCGATAGGCCTCGATCATCTCACGCAAAAACATCCGGCTCATGCCATATTTCCGTAGGAATAGATGTGGGCGGTCTGTATAGACATGAGACTGACCATATATGATGCAATGACGATGGCAAATGATTAAGCGACGCTCACCGAAGCGGCAGGCGAATATCGCACCGATCGGGGCTCCAGCGGATTTTTTAATTGCATTCGCCTCGCCGTTTCTCCTATGCCGTTCGCGGCACGGATTTCGACAACAGCCACCCATGAGCGGCGTTCTTAGGGAGAGTAGGTATGCAGACGAAGCTGAGCAACAATCTGCCCGGACGTCCTATATATGCGCTATTGCGAAATCGACTGACCTGAACAAACCGGGCGGCTGGTCACATCGTGTCCCCGTTCGCCCGCATGTCGCCCCATCGCGCGACGCCGCGACCCGCTTCACCCGCACCGGTCGCGCGTCACGCCCCTGAGCCCGAGACTTGGAAAGAACTGATAAGCCAATGCCTGAAGTAACGTTTGCCGGACCCGACGGTCGCCTCGAAGGACGCTACCACCACGCCAAGGAACGCGGCGCGCCGCTCGCCCTCGTCCTGCACCCGCACCCGCTGCACGGCGGCACCATGAACAATCGCATCACCTACACGATGTATCAGGTGTTCCAGCGCCTCGGCTTTTCCGTCATGCGCTTCAATTTCCGCGGCGTCGGCCGCAGCCAGGGCAGCTACGACGGCGGCATGGGCGAAATCAACGATGCCGCCGCCGCGCTCGACTGGATGCAGGCGCTCAACCCCGGCCATGGCGGGCTGTGGATCGCCGGCTATTCGTTCGGCGCCTTCGTCGGCATGCAGCTCCTGATGCGCCGCCCCGAAGTCTCCGGCTGGATCAGCGTCGGCACCCCCGCCGCGCATTACGATTTCGGCTTCCTCGCCCCCTGCCCCTGCGGCGGCCTGATGATCCACGGCGATGCCGACGAGCTGGTCCCCGAAGCCTCGGTCCGCAAACTGGTGGACAAGCTCAACACCCAGAAGGGCGTCTCGGTCGATTATCGGGTCATGGCCGGGGCCGACCACGTGTTCGCCCATCATTCCGAAGCGATCGGCGATGCCCTCGAATCCTATGTCAGCGGCGAAATCGCCCGCAAGCACATGGCCCTCGCGGCGGACTGACCACCCCGACCCGCCCCGACACGCGAAATCCTCGAAAAAACCAGCCGATCCGCTCCCGGACCGGCTGGTTTTAACCGGATGTTCAGCCTGATCTGATCTAATGCCCGAACCGTCAACTCAGGGTTCGGATCAGGGTCAGTGTGCATATCAGGTCGACGCTTCCATCGAAACGATCCGTGCCTCGCGGCTTCGAGCCCTCCCTCGCCAAGCCGCGCGTTTTCGTGATCCGGGTCAGCCGTCACCTCCGGGACGCGGTTGCCCGCCTGCTCGCCGTGGCCCTCGGGGTCGGCCTCCTCGCCGCCTCCAGCCTGTACTGGTGCCGGTTCGATGCCAATATCCCGACCTTCTGGCCGGCCAATGCGCTGCCCCTCGCCATCCTGCTCGCGCGCCGCCCGTCAGGATGGCGCCCGGTCGCAGCGGTCATCGCCGCCACCATGGCGGGGGACATCCTCGCCTGTCTCGTCACCGATGCCGGATTGACCCGAACGATCCTGCTCCCGGTGGCCAACGCCGCCGAAGTCGCCGCCGCCTGTGCCGCGGCATGGGCCGGCTTCGGCCCCCGCCCGCGCATCCGCCGGCTCGATGGGCTGGCACGGGTCCTGATCTCGATCGGGCTGATCGGTCCGGCAGTCGGCGGCAGCCTGATCGCCGCCGAGGCAGCGCTCGCGGCGGACGACCCCATGGCCGGGCTCGTCTGGTTCATGGCCCACGCCCTCGGCAACATCCTGTTCACCACGGCGGGACTGGTCCTGCTCAACCGCACCGCAACCCCGCTCCTGCCCCGGCGCGCCCGGCTGCGCGCAACGCTCGCGCTGGCGCTCAGCCTGGCGCTGTCGGTGCTCACCTTCCATCAGTCGAGCCTGCCGCCCCTGTTCATCATGCCGCTGGTCTTCGTCGCTCTCGCCATCATCGCCGGGCTCGAATTCACCTGCGTCGCGATCGCGCTGATCGCGCTGAGCGCCCTGTTCCGCACCGCAATGGGCCATGGCCCGATCGCGGCGATCGAGCCCGCCCACATCGGCGCGCGTATCCTGCTGCTGCAGGCCTTCCTGGCCGCCTCCTTCATTGCAGCCATCCCGATCGCGCTGCTCTTCGAGCGACACACCCGGATCATCGCGCGCCTGCGCGACCAGAAGGCCGCGATCGTCTCCCGCGCCGCCCGGTTCCAGGGTCTCGCCGAGATCGCCGCCGATACCATCGTCGTCACCCTGGTCGATGGCACGATCCTCTACGCCTCCCCCGCCGCCCAGCGCCTGATCGGCGTCACGGGCGATGCCTTGGCCGGGCGCTCGGCATTCGATCTGGTCGCCCCCGAAGATCTCGCGGCCATCCGCACGGCCATGGCCAGCCTCGGCGGCGAGACCACCGAGGTCACCGCCGAGTTGCGCCTGCGCCACCACGCGACCGCCGCACCCGTCTGGACCGAAATCAAAACCCGGATCGGTGCGCGGCGCGCCGATCAGAGCGTCGAACTGGTCAGCGTGGTACGCGATATTTCGGCCCGCCGTGCGGCGGAAGAGCGGCGCGATGCCGATCTCCTGCGGCTCGACCGGCTGGCAAACACCGACTCCCTGACCGGTCTCGCCAACCGCCGCCGTTTCACGGCCCATCTCGAAAGCGAATGGCGCCGCGCCTATCGTGAAGGGATCGATATCGCGCTGATCCTGATCGATGTCGATCTGTTCAAGCCTTACAACGATCTCTACGGCCACCCGATGGGCGACCGCGCCCTGCAGCAGATCGCGGCGATCGTCGAAGCCAGCGCGTTGCGCACCGCCGACCTCGCCTGCCGGATCGGCGGGGAGGAATTCGCCGTGATCCTGCCGCTGACATTCCAGAGCGGCGCCCGCGCGGTCGCCGAGCGCATCCGCGACGGGATCAGGGACATCCACCTCATCCACGAAAAATCGCCATCAGGCGTACTGTCGGTCAGTATCGGGATCGACTGCGTCCGGCCCGATCAGGAAGCCGGTGCCCAATCCCTGATCGACCGCGCCGACAAGGCATTATACCGGGCAAAGCAGCGGCGAGGCAGCATCGTAATCGCAACCTGAATGCGCGGCACTCAATGCCGGCGCGTCACCGCGTAATCCGCCGCCTGCATCATCAACGCGCGCACCGGATCGTCAGGCAGGTCAGCCAGACATTCCTGGGCCGAACGCGCAAATTCCCGCGCCCGCTCGATCGTCTGCCCGATCGCATCATGGCGCGCGATCAGCTCGAACGCGGTCCCGAGATCATCCTCGGATTGCTCACCCCGCTCGATCGTGCGCTGCCAGAACGCACGCTCCGCCGGATCACCGGCGGCGTAGGCGATCAGCACCGGGTAGGTCAGCTTGCCTTCGCGGAAATCATCCCCCACGGTCTTGCCGAGTTCATTCTGGTCCGCCGCATAATCGAGCGCGTCATCGACGAGCTGAAACGCCATGCCGAGCGCGGTGCCATACCCGGACAAGGACGCCGCCACGCTCCGATCCCGATCGGCGACCACCGCCCCCACCTCGCAGGCCGCCGCGAACAGCGCTGCGGTCTTGCCCTGAATCACCTGAAAATAGCGCGGAATATCGGTACTGAGATCGTTCTGGGTCGAGAGTTGCAGCACTTCGCCCTCGGCGATCGTGGCCGATGCGTTGCACAGGATCCGCAACACTTCGAGCGACCCGTCGGCAACCATCAGTTCGAACGCGCGGGCGAACAGAAAGTCACCCACCAGCACCGAGGCCTTGTTGCCGAACACCGCATTGGCGCTGGCCAGCCCCCGGCGCAGATCACTTTCATCGACGACATCGTCATGCAGCAGGGTCGCGGTATGAATGAACTCGACACAGGCGGCGAGCCGCACATGCCGCTCGCCCCGGTAGCCGCACAGCCGCGCCGAGGCCAGCGTCAGCAGCGGCCGCAGCCGCTTGCCGCCCGCCGCGATCAGATGGGCCGCGAGTTGCGGGATCAGTTCGACCTCGCTCGCCATCCGCGCAACGATGGTTGCGTTGGTCGCGGCGAGGTCCGCCGCCAGAAGCTGCGCGAGGCGCTGCAACGCATCGCCCTCCGCAAGGGGGCTTGCGCTATAGACATCGGGCTCGGAAGTCAGCAAGCCATCCACAATCGCGTTAACCTCGTCATGTTGCCGGTCTCTGGTCACCGGTCTTGTCTTGTTGCCGGCCAGCCCTAGCATATCGGCGCGGAGGATCGAGGGTCAAGGCGAGGAACCGACGCGAACACCGGAATGAACCGAAAGGCAGGGCGCCTCCATGGAAGTCATCGCGGCATCGACCGACACGATCAGGCTGAGTTTCCTGATGGCGCTCCTGCGGGATGCGGGACTCGATCCAGTCCTGCTGGACCAGAACATCGCGGCGACCGAAGGCAATATCGGCATGTTTCCCCGCCGGATCGCGGTCGCCAGCGCCGATGCGGCCCAGGCGCGCCGGGTGCTTCAGGACGCCGGCGAGGCATGAGCGAGACGGCGGGATGGCTCCTCGATGGCCGCCTGCGGTACCGGCAACTGGCCACCGGCCATCGTACCGGCATCGAACCCGTGCTGCTGGCCGCGTCGATTCCGGCGCGCGATGGCGAAACCGTGATCGAAGCCGGCACCGGTGCAGGGGCCGGCCTGCTCTGCCTCGCCGCCCGGCTGCCGGGCATCTCCGGCCTCGGGGTCGAACGCGAAACGCGGCTTGCCGCGCTGGCGCAACGCAATTTCGCGGCCAACGATCTGCCGAACCTCACCGCGATCGCAGCGGATCTCGCCGCCCTGCCGCTGAAGCGCAGGTTCGATCACGGTTTCGCCAACCCGCCCTGGCGGTCGCCGCACGATACACCCTCACCCGACACGATCCGGCGCCGTGCCCACCACAGCACCGCCGGCCTCCTCGCGACATGGGCGCAGGCCATCGCCGCCGTGCTCAAGCCACGCGGCACCATGACCTTCATCCTTCCCGCCACCTCCCTCGATGAATGTCTCGGCGCCATGAAACAGGCCGGCTGCGGGGCCGCCCGGATCATGCCGCTATGGCCCCGGACCGATCGCGCCGCCAAACTGGTCATCGTGCGGTCGACCAGGGGCGATCGCGGATCGTTGACGCTCCTGCCCGGACTGACCCTGCATGACGACACCGGATACACCCCGCGCGCCGAAGCCATTTTACGCGGCGGCGAAAGCCTCACATTCTGAACCGGACGCGCAATCCCGAGCGGTTGCCACAGGCACGGTCCCACCGCCTCATTGCGGCTTCGCGGGTTTCGGATTCGGAGCCAGGGACCGACCCGCCCGCTCGATCTCGGCAATCTGGGCCAGCGCCGTGGCAAGGTCGGTCGTCGGCGCGACGGGCGGGGACGTGGCCGCCGCGAACACCGCAGCCTCCTTGCCATGCGGCATCCGCGCGGGATATCGGGCGCGCAACGCCGCCAGTTTCGGACCGTCGTGCTCGCGGGATGCCGCGATGGCCGATTGCAACACCGTCTCCGCCGCCGCGTCGTCGAGCCTGCCCTCTGCCGGTATGGCCGGAACCGCTGGAACAGCGGACATGGCCCGATGGATCGCAGGGTGACCCGCAATCGGACGCTGCCCGCGCCCAAGCGTCGGCACCCAGGCCACGCCGGTCGTCCCGCCGGAACCCGACATCGGCTGCGCTGAGCCGGGCCCGATCTGCCTCGCAATCTCGGCGGCAAGCGTCAGGCGGGCGTCTGCGACCTTAGCGGCGAGGCCAGCTCCGGCGGTTGAGTCGAGCGTCTTGCGGGCCAGATGCGGATGATTTTGCGAAAGTTGCAGTCGCGCCAAAGCCGCGCCCAGCCGCGCCCGATCCTGCCCATCGGGCATTCCGCTCAGCGCACGGGCAAGCACATCCTCGGCCTGATCGGCCAGATCGAGCGCCGCCAGTTTCCGCGACAGGTCCAGCACGATCGGCACCCCCGCCGCCCCCGCCGGAACCAGATCATGATTATTCTCGATCAACGAGACCGCCGCGAGAACCGGAAGTCGATCCAACGCCCCCGAGGCGATCATCCGGTCGAACAGGTGGTGTCGAAGTGCGGCAATCCGCGCGGTCCGGTGCGGGAACAGCCGAAGCGCCGTGTGCAGCCCGGTAAAAGCCTCCGGCCAGGCACCATCCTCCGCGCGGAGACGCGCGAGGGCAAGGCGCATATCGAGCTCGTGGCGCGGACCGCGCCAGTCGTAGAGATGCTGTGCCAGCCGCGCCGCGGCATCATGCGGCGTGATCAGGCCGAGCGCGCGTTGCAGCATGGTCTCGCGAAACGCGGCAATCCCCGCGACACGCGGATCAGCACTGTCCACCAGCTTGCGATAATCCGCGATCGCATGCCGGGGATGGTGCGACGCCTGCTCGATTTCAGCACGGATCAAGTGCGTCGTCGGATCGTCCTGCATCCGGTCAGCGACGCGCTGCGCCGCCGCAAGGGCCCCGCCCCGGACCAGCGCTTCGGCCACCAGCGGATCGACCTGATGACGGACCAGCGCGGGCGCGGCTGCGAGAGGTGCCATATGGTCCGCCAGCAACGCGGCCGCCGTCTTGTCGTGCCCCTGCGCGGCTGCGGCAATACCAAGCCAGAGCGACCGCTCATCCCCGACGCCCTGCCCCTCCGGCCAATGCGCCATCGCCTTGTCAGGCCGCCCAGACAACAGATCCGCCACCGCCATCAGCGCCCCCCGCTCGGGATTGTCGATGGCGGCGGGATCGCCACCCAGCATCGCGATCAGGACGCCATGCGCCTCGGGAGCCAGATCGAGCGAAAGCATCGTCCGGGCAATCCGGAGCGACTGCCGGACCCGATCGAGCGGAGGTGCGGCAGCCCATTGCCGCTGTTCGCGATCGAGCCGGTGCCGTAACGCCAGGATCGAGCCGTGGGGCAGATCGAGCCCACCGGCCTGTTCCGGCGCATCGACCCGCTGCTGGGAAACCGGCGGATCACCCACCGGCAGGGCCGCGCCATCGGCGCGCAGCACGAACCCGTCCTTGTCCGCCACCAGACCGAGATCGTCGGCCACCGGCGCGATCACCACCCCGCTCGATGCCGGGACACTGCGATACCCCGGGCCTTCAAGCCGCGCCCGCAACGCTACCGGCCCGGTCACGGTGCCGACCAGCAGCGGCCGCTGTCGATCCGCATCCTCGACCGCCACTACCCGCCCGGGCACCGTGGTCGGAAACCGGATCTGCCCGTGGCGAAACAGGGCCACGACCGGCTCGGGTGCCGGCGCATCGCCGATCAGGATATGAAAGGACGTCGCAGACGCCAGAACGCCGAGGGGTTTTGCCTCAGGCAATGGTAGTCGCAGAATCGTCGCACCCGCCAAATGGACCACCTGCGCCCCCGGCACACCGCTGACCGCGCGCAACGCCTCCAGACTGACCGGCAGATCGGCGGCAAAGACCAGAACGTCATCGCCGCCCTTGCGGAAACTCGCATACCCGATCTGCGACGGCACCTGATCTCCGGGGATCAGCACGCGAAACCAGTACGAAGGCGAAGCGCGCGTCGCCATATCGGCCCCGCTTGCAGGATCAGCAGGATCGGCATGAGCGGCACGCACCGCCAGCAGAACCCCCGCCGCCACCGCGAGAACCCGAATCAGGGATCGCCCCTTTCCAATCATGGCGCCCCATCCGGCAACAGCGCATTGGCGGGCTGCAAGGCCGTAACCGGCTCCGGCTCGCCGGCCAGCCGCTCGGTAACGAGTTGCGCCTTCGGCGGCGACATATCGGCCAGAATCGCCGCGGATTTGCGGTCGTTCATCCGCCGCAGGACGTTGAATACGATCGTGGGCTCCAG
>JAQTXO010000070.1 GCA_028688765.1 Acidiphilium sp.
GGGCGCAACCCCCTCGTAATTCACGATCCGGCCATCGATCTCGATCTGCGCCGACGCGGTCAGTTCGGTATCCCGCGCCGAAAGCTTGGCCTCCCGCTCCAGATCGGCTTCGATCTCGGGGCGAAATGTCCCGATATCGAGTTCCCATAACGCGACGGCATGAGCCCCCGCCGCATTGACGATCGCGGTGCGGTCATCATGAGCGAGCATGCGCTGCTTCAAGCCAGTCTCATGATTCTGCGCCGTGGGCAGCAATTCATCCCGATAATCAAGCGCCGCCTTCGCTCCAGCATCATCGGTATTCTGCTGAAACCGCAATTCGACCAGCGCGCCCCACGTGCCGATCTCGCGGCGCAACCGGTCGAACCGCGCCGCCGCCTCGGCGATATCGCCATCGTCGAACAGCGCATTGATCGCGGCGTAATCGCGTTCCAGCGTCTCCCTCGTGGGGGTGGCTGCAGTGATATCCGAAAATCGGATCGGGGTTTCGATGTCCATCCCCGATCTGATCAAATCGCGCGCGACATGGCAAGCCGCCTCATGCCGCAATCCGGTAGCGCGCTGCCGCCGCCAGCGTGATCGTGATCGCATCGACCCCCTCGCCACCGAGCAATGAAGCGGGGATCAGCGCCGCGCCATCGGTCCAGCGCCCATCCGCCTCGCAGGCGTGCCAGCCGTTTGCGAGTGCCGGGTGATCGAGCGGGATCGGCCGCCCGCCAACCGCGATCGCCGCGATCTTGACCCCGAGCCGCCGCCTGTCGCGCGGATCGGCCGAAAGTTCCGCCGGTATGAAATGCCGCGAGGCTACCACCGCGCCAGCCGCAACCCGCATGATCCGCATCGCCGCATCATCGGTCAAAACGAGATCCGCCCGCGCCAGCAGCCGCGCCCGCACGGCCTCGACCACCGGCCCCGCCTCCACGAACGGTGCGAAGCTCGACGCCACCCGCATCGCCTGGGCGAAATCCGGATGCAGCCGGACCGCCCCGCCGCCGCCGGTGAAATCCGCGCGATCGCCACTGTCGAGATAGGATTCCGCCGCCGCCCCCTCGGCGAGCAAAGCGCCATGTCGCGGCAGTTCGACATGGTGATAGGTGATGCGATCGACCGCAACCTGACGGATCGTCGCCCCATTGATCAGCGCTTTCGCCGGGATCAGATGGCCATCGAGCCAGAAGGCGTGATCGGGCGAAACCCGCAGCTCACGCGCCGGAATTCCGTCGGCAAGCGCACCCGCCGCAAACACCACCGGATTGACGGCCTCAGGATGCGCATGGCGCGCAGGCGACAAATCGCGCTGACCGCGCCAGACGATCGGAGCGAACCCGCCATCGGCCAGCCGCGCCAGATCGCCCGCGATCAGGGCTTCCACCGCGACCTCGCCCCGCGCGGTCGCAATGCGCGTGCCGGTGGCAAAGCAGTGAACATCGAGCTGCGTCCCGTCCGGACCCGCCACGATGCCGACGCCTGCGCTCAGCCCGGGCGAATTCGTCACCGCCAGATCGATCGTGGCTGAACCGACCGTCAGGACCAGCGTGCCATTGCTGTAGGTGGCACCGGTCAGGCCGGTGAGGCTGGGCAGGCTCAGCACATCCCCCGCCGCGAACCCGCTCAGCGTGCCGGCGAACTGGGTCGGGTCGCCGAGCACGATGGTGCTGCCGGTACCGCTGAATTCGATCACCTGTCCGGCACCGACCGGCCCGTTGAAGATGCCAGTGGTCGGATCGAACACGATCCTGCCGGTCCCCTCGATCGGGCCGGCAATGTCGAGCGTATCGGCGGCGGTTTCGATGATCGTACCGTTATTGATCAGCGTGCCGGTGATCGTGGTGCTGCCCGCGATCTCCCAGGTCGCGCCGGTCGCCACCTCCAGCGTGTGGAAATTGACGAACTGGGTACCGTAGCCGATCAGCGTACCCTCGGTCGCCCCCGACCCGAGTTCGAGCAGGCTGATCCCGGACGTCTCGGTCGCGCCGCCCACCTGCCCGATGAACACCGCACCCGGATCATCGATCACCGTTCCGCGGAATCCGCCGGTGAGTGCGGCGGTCCCGGCCGCGCCGCCGGTGCTTTCGATCGTCCCGGCATTGATGATCGTGCCGTTATAGACATAGGTGCCGAACACCCCCGAAAGCGTGGCGCCCGCCCGATTATCCAGCGTCCCGAAAATGACTTCCGCACCGTTGAAAGCCCCGGTCATGGTGCCTTCGTTCGTGATTGTGCCGGTATTGACGTAGGCCCCGTTATAGCCCGCGATATACCCACCGGCCCGGTTGGTCAGCGTGCCGACGCCCGCAAGCTTCACCCCGTCGCCGGTGCCGGTATCGATGATCGTGCCGGAATTCACCACATTCCAGCTCGCAAGCGAGGAGCCGAAAACCGAGGCGACCGTCGAAGCACTCGACACCGTGGCCCCCGGCGCGAACGAGGTAGAGGGAGCGGTCAGCGTCAACCCGTTATAGACGCCGGTCGCAGTGGCCGCGCCGAGCGTGACATCGGTCCCGCCATGCCCGTCCGAGGCGAGGGCGAATTCATCGCCGGTGAACTGCCCGACCATGCCGTAGGTCGCCACTACAGTGCCCTGTTCCGAAAGGGTCAGGTAGCCATTGGCGAAGGTCGCGGCATCGAGTTTGGTCTTGGCGAAATCCAGTGTGTCGGTCGCCGCGAAGCCTGCGATCGCGCCGATGATGGTCGATTTCGGATCGACCACGATGGTCTCGGCACCGCCGCCCAGCACCATCCCGATCCCGGCGGTCCCCTCGATCACCCCGGCATTGATGACCGTGCCATTGCTCGCATAGACCCCGTAATGCCCGACGATCACCCCGCTCGCCTTGTTGTCCAGCACCCCGGCGAGCGCCACGCCGCCATAACCGACCGTGCCCGCACTGCCTTCGATCAGCCCGGCATTCACCACGGTCGCGCTATCGACGAACACGCCGTATTTGCCGCTGATCGTGCCGCCGGATTTGTTGGTGAGCGACCCGCTGCTCTGATAGACCCCATCCGCCGTGGTCCCGGTGATCACGCCGGAATTGGTCAGGGTGCCGACCCCGATATCCACGCCGGTCGTGCCGATGATCGTGCCGATATTGGTCACGGTCGCCTGATCGCCGAGCAACAGCCCATCCCCGGCGCTATCGGCAATGACCCCCTTGTTCACCACGGTCCAGGTCCGTGCGCCCGAGCCATAGACGCCGGCAGTCCCGCCCACATAAGCCGAGGCGGCGAAGGTGGTCTGCAAGGCGCTGAGGGTGAAGCCGGTCCCGTAGCTGCCGGTCACGATCTCGCGCCCGATCGTGACGTTGGTGCCGCCGATGCCGTCGCTGCTGAGGGTGAATTCGCTGCTGTTCAACTCCCCGGCCAGCGCGATGGTCTCGACCACATGACCCTTGCCCGAAAGGGTCAGCACCCCGTTGGCGAAACTTTCCCGCGTGATCGCCGCCCCTGCGACATCGATCGTATCCCCCGCGATGAAACCCGCGATGTTACCGACGATTTTCGATCCGTTATCGACCACGAGGTCGGTATCGGAAATCCCCATCGCGATCGCGGTGCCACCGGGTGCCGTGCTGCGGATCAGCCCGGCATTGACGATGGTGCCGCCGACCAGGGTGATCCCGAGCGATCCCTCGATGATCCCATAGGCCGCGTTGGTAATCCGGCTGGTCTGCTGGTTGAGCCCGACATAAATCCCGATCCCGTCGCTCGCCGCACCCGCGATGATCCCGAAATTCTCGATCGTGCCGCTGTTCACCCCGGCAGCGGTCGGCCCGATGATCACGCCGCTCGCCTGATTGATCAACGCCCCGTTGAAAACATAGGCCGCCCGTCCGGCACCGGTATTACTGGCGATCGTCCCGGCATTCACCAGCGTGCCGGTCCCGAGCGACACCCCTGAACCAGCCCCGGAATCGACATCGATCACCCCGGAGACCGCATTGGTCACGATGCCCTCGGAGATGTTCACCGCATTGCCGTAGAAGCCGGCATTGACGATGCTGCCCTCGTTCACCAGCGTCACGCCGTGGTTGAGCGTCGAATTGATCCCGCCGCTGCTCAGACTGAAATTCGTGTCCCTGGAAATCGTGGTGACCAGCGCGGTGAGTTCGAAGGGGCCGCTATAGCTGCCGCTCAGCGTTTCCGCGCCGAGCGTGATGTTGGTGCCGCCCTGGCCATCGGTGTAGAGGCCGAATTCCCCGGTATTGAACCCACCCACCAGCGACAGGCTCGCCACCGCGCTGCCCTGATCGTACAGCGTCAGCGTCCCGGCGGAAAAACTCTCGCTCGTCGCGGTAATCCCGGCGAGATCGATACTGTCGCCCTGCACGAACCCGGCGATCCCGCCATCGATCACCCCGCCCTGCACCACGGTCAGCGCATCGGCACTGCCGTTGCCGAACGACACGGCGGCCCCGGTGCCGAGCGCCATGATGGTCCCCGCATTCACCAGCGTCCCGGTGCCGATATAAACGCCGACACTGCCCTCGACGAAACCGCCAACCCCGTTGGTGACAAGACCCTGCGCCAGCGAAATCCCGCTCTGCTCGCTGTTGCCTTCGACAGAGCCGAGATTGAGCAGGGTGAACAATGTGCCATAGGCCCCGCCGACGGCGGCACCATACCCGTAAGTGGTGATCGTCTCAGTCGCCGTGATGGTATTGGGATTTCCCGTCAGGGTCAGGCCGGAGGAAACGATGCTCGCCGCGCTCGCCAGGGTCGTACCAGACATTCAGTCTCTCCGGAAAAGATGTGAAGTCAAAACCAGATCCAGTTGCTCAATAAATAATCATTTGTATCAATAAAGATAATTTTATGAGCCGATATTGACGCTAACAGGTTAATTTTGGCGTCACAAGCAACACTCAACCAATCTTGTCGATCACGTTCCCGTCATTTCGACAAATTTTGAGCATGCCGCACGCCGCCGATCCGGCCCATCAACCCGCCCGGCCGAACATCCGTTCCAGATCGCTCCGGGTCAGTTTCAGCACGGTCGGGCGGCCGTGCGGGCAGGTCTGGGCGAGCGGGGTCGTCTCCATCGCGCGCAGCAGGGCGGCCATTTCATCGAGGCCGAGGCGCCGCCCGGCCCGGATCGAACGGTGGCAGGCGAGGCGGATCAACAGGGCATCGAGCCGTGTGGTCAACCCGACCGCGCTGCCCTGCTCGGCCAGCGTATCGGCGATATCGCGCACCAGCGCCACCGGATCGGCGTCGCCGAGTGCGGCGGGAATCGCGCGGATCAGCACCGCGCCGGGACCGAAACCCTCGATCACCAGACCCAGTTGCGCCAGCGACCCCGCCGCGTCGAGCAGACGGCCGACATCATCCGCCGCGAGATCGACCGGAATCGGCGACAGCAGCCCCTGACTGATGATGCCATGCGCCGCGCGTTCGGCGCGCAGGCGCAACTCGGTCAGCCGTTCATGCGCCGCGTGCTGATCGACCAGAACCAGCGTGCCATCGGCGGCCTGGGCCAGGACATAGGTGTCGAACACCTGCGCGATCGGGCTGCCCAACGGAAATTCCGCCACCGCCGGTTCCGACTCGATCCGGCGCAGCGTCGGCGGCAACGCGAAACCCAGTGTCGCTTCCGCCTCGGCGAAGCCCCGCGCCTGCGGCGAGGGTGCCGCGGGATAGGAAAACCCGCTCCGGTGGCGCGCGGGTTCGAGCCGCAGGGACGGTGCCGCACCCAGCGCCGCCGGAGTGGCGAGATGGCGCTGGATCGCGCCGATCACCAGGCTGCGGATCGCCTCAGGCGCGGCGAAGCGCAGTTCCGACTTGGCCGGGTGGACGTTGACATCGAGGCTTTCCGGCGGAATTTCGAGCCAGAGTGCCGCCAGCGGATGCCGCCCGGCGGGAATGATCTCGCGATAGGCCACCCGCAGCGCCATCCGCAGCAGCGGGTCGCGCACCGGGCGGGCATTCACCATCATGTGCTGATGTCGCGCCGAAGCGCGGGTGAGGCTGGCGGGCGAAATGAACCCGCTCAGCGTCACATCCTCGCGCACCGCATCGAGCGCGATCATCGCCTGCGCATCGCCCCGCCCGTACAAAGCCGCGATCCTCGCCTGCCGGTCCTGCGCCGGCAGGTCGAAACTGGTGGTGCCGTCGATATCGAGCCGGAACGCGACCTCGGCGGCGGCAAGGGCCACATGCCGCACCACATCCGCGCAGGCGCTGCTCTCAGCCGCAACCGAGCGCAGGAATTTCCGCCGCGCCGGTGTGGCGTAGAATAAATCCTCCACGATCGCGCTGGTCCCGGCCGGCCCCGCCACCGGCATCACCGGCCCGACCGCCCCGCCCGCAACGATGATCCGCGCCGCACTGTCCTGCCCGCGCGGCCGCGAGGTGAGGGTCAGCCGCGCCGCCGCGCCGATCGAGGGCAGCGCCTCACCGCGAAACCCGAGCGTCGCAATCCGCACCAGCGCTTCATCGGTCAGCTTCGAGGTCGCATGGCGGGTGATCGCGAGTTCGAGTTCGGCCTCGGGAATGCCGCACCCGTCATCCTTCACCTCGATCCGCGCGATCCCCCCGCGCTCGATGCCGACCGCGATCGCCGTGCCCCGGCATCGAGCGCGTTCTCGACGAGTTCCTTGACCGCCGCCGCCGGACGCTCGATCACTTCGCCGGCGGCGATTCGGTTGATGGTGGCCGGGGCTAGGAGTCTGATCGCCATGCGACCATTTAGAAGGATCGGGTTAACAATGTCCAAATACCGAGGAGGTCGCGATGCGGATGAGCGTCAACGGGCAGGTCGCGGTGCTGACCGGAGCGGCCAGCGGCATCGGCGCCGCGCTCACCCGTGCCTTGGCCGCGCGCGGTGCCGACCTCGCCCTGATCGACCGTGACGCGGAGGGCCTCGCCCGCATCGCCGCCGAGGCGCGGCTGTTCGGCGCGAAAATCTCGACCCATATCCTCGACCTGACCGACGCCGCGGCCATCGCGGCTCTGCCCGCCCGCATCGCCGCCGATCATCCGCCGCCCGCGCTGCTGATCAACAATGCCGGAGTCGCGCTGGTCGGCTCGTTCGACCAGATGGACGAAGCCGAGTTCGAATGGCTGATGGACATCAATTTCCGTGCCGCCGTGCGGCTGACCCGCGCCTTCCTGCCCAGCATGCACCATCCCGGCCCAAGCCGCATCGTGTTCCTCTCCTCGGTGTTCGGCCTGGTCGGGCCGCCGTTCCAATCGGCCTATGCCGCCTCGAAATTCGCGATCCGCGGCTTCGGCGAATCGCTGCGCCACGAACTCGCCGGAACCGAGATCGGCGTCACCATCGTCCATCCCGGCGGCATCCGCACCAATATCGCCCGCAACGCCCGCCTCGCCGCGCGCATGAACCCCGAGGACGCCGCCATCGGCGTCAAGGCATTCGAATCCTCGCTGGTCACCCCGCCCGAAACCGCAGCCCGCGTCATTCTCGACGGCATCGAGCGCGGCAGCCCCCGCGTGCTGATCGGTGCCGATGCGCTGGCGATCGACAGTCTCGCCCGCCTGATGCCCGTGCGCGCTTGGTCGCTCATCCAGCGCCGTCTCGACGCCCTGTCCCCCCGCTCTTCAACACGCCGATCCGCAAACCAAGGATAATCCCCATGGCCAGTCTCGCCGCCCATCTGCTCAACCCGGTCCTGCGCTATCAGGTCCGCCGCGCGCTCGGCAAAGCATCCGACCCCGCGCAGATCCGCAAGGCATTCCGCACCCGCCTGCCGGTGCCGCGCGGCGTCAGCTATACCGCCGCGATCATCGGCGGGATTCCGGGCGAATGGGTCGAGCCGGCCTCGGGCGCGCGCCCCGGCGTCACCCTGCTCTATCTGCATGGCGGGGCCTATATGGTCTGCTCGGCGGAAACCCATCGCCCGATCACCGGCGGCTTCGCCCGGCGCGGCGTGCGGGTCTTCGCGGCGAATTATCGCCTCGCCCCCGAGCATCCGTTTCCCGCCGCGGTCGAGGATGGCCTCGCCGCCTATCGCGGCCTGCTCGAACAGGGTATCGCACCGGACCGCCTCGCGATCGCCGGGGATTCCGCCGGCGGCGGCCTTGCGCTCGCGGTGCTGCTCAAGGCGCGCGACGAGGGTTTGCCCATGCCCGCGCGCATCGTGCTGTTCTCGCCCTGGACCGATCTCGCGGGCACCGGGGCGAGCGCCACCGAAAACGACGGGCGCGACCCCATGCTCGTCGGAAGCCGGATCGCCGAAGGTGCGGCGCTCTATTTGAACGGGGCCGACGCCACCACGCCCTACGCCTCGCCGCTCTACGGCGCGATGGATGGCATGCCGCCGATGATGATCCATGTCGGCGCGAACGAGGTCCTGCGTGACGACAGCGTCCGCCTCGATGACAAGGCCCGCGCCGCCGGGGTCATCAGCCTGCTGCGGGTCTGGCCGGTGGTGCCGCATGCCTGGCCGATTTTCCAAAGCCTGCTGCCCGAAGGCCGCGAGGCGCTGGACGCCGCCGCCGCCTTCATCCGGGGTGCATTGCGCGGCTGAAACGCGCCCTGAGGGTTCCGTTTCCCGATCATCGTTACCATGTGGCGCAAGAGATTTGAGGAGCATGTCATGTTGAACCAACCCAGCGCATTGAAATTGAACGACCCTACCCTGCTGCGCGAAGCCAATCTGATCGGCGGCAAATGGGTCGGTGCCGATAGCGGCAGGAGTTTCGATATCCTCAACCCCGCCACCGGCGAACTGGTCGGGCGTGCCCCGGCGATGACCGAGGTCGAAACCCGCCGCGCGATCGAAGCCGCCGACGCCGCCCTTCCGGCGTGGCGCGCGATGCTGGCCAAGGAACGCGCGGCGATCCTGCGCAAGCTGTTCGACCTCATGATGGAAAATCAGGACGATCTCGCCATCATCATGACCGCCGAACAGGGCAAGCCGCTCGCGGAATCGAAGGGTGAAATCGCCTACGCCGCCTCGTTCATCGAATGGTTCGCCGAAGAGGGCAAGCGCATCTACGGCGACATGATCCCGCAGAACGCCAGGGGGCGGCGGATCATGGTGCTCAAACAGCCGATCGGGGTGTTCGCCGCGATCACGCCGTGGAATTTTCCCGCCGCGATGATCACCCGCAAGGCCGGTCCAGGCTGGGCGGCGGGCTGCACCGGCGTCATCCGCCCCGCGAGCCAGACCCCGTTTTCCGCCCTCGCCCTCGGCGTTCTGGCCGAACGCGCGGGTATGCCACCCGGCGTGTGCAACGTCATCACCGGTCCCGCCGGGCCGATCGGCGGTGAACTCACCGGCAATCCCACGGTCCGCAAGCTGAGCTTCACCGGCAGCACTGAAATCGGCGCGAAACTGCTCGCCCAATGCGCGCCGAGCGTGAAAAAAACCTCGATGGAACTCGGCGGCAACGCCCCGTTCATCGTGTTCGACGACGCCGATCTCGATGAAGCCGTCGCGGGCGCGATCGTGTCGAAATTCCGCAACGCCGGCCAGACCTGCGTCTGCGCCAACCGCATCCTGGTTCAGGACGGCGTGTTCGACGCCTTCGCCGCCAAACTGAAAACGGCGGTCGAGGCCTTGAAGGTCGGCAACGGCATGGAGGAGGGCGTCACCCAGGGGCCGCTGATCAACCAGGCGGCGGTCGAAAAGGTCGAGGAGCATATCGCCGATGCCCTCAAGCACGGGGCCAGCGTGG